>CAJUDC010000019.1 GCA_910584955.1 uncultured Paraprevotella sp.
GAGGGTATATCGGCGTATGCCACCGTACTGATAGAAAAAATATAAGAGAATGCCTTTCCGGGGCAGGGATGTTCCGGCGGGCTGTCAGTGTTTTCATACTCGCTTTTTTATACAAAGAAGGGGCAGACTCCGCAAGGTGCCTGCCCCTTTGTCGTGTGCATCCCGAAAGGTGAAAAACGGGGTGCGCACCGCAATAAAATGTCTTGCTCGCCGCGTTCAATCGTGGTGCTCGCCACTTTTTAACGCGGCGAGCACCACGATTGAACGGAATGGACAATGTTGTAATATGTTGGTTAGTAAATGGTTATAAATAACCTCGGAGACTGTGCTTTGTGATGGAATGGCTTTATTTGCTTCTTACGGTAATCAGCCGCGACGTATCTTCCATGTTCCATTGTCCGATGAACAGCCGGTTGTCCGTTGTGAACAATGCACCAAATCCGTACCGCACATCATTGCGGTATTGTCCGTACCAATAGTCGCCGTTGGCATAGTAATAAATCCCGTAACCGTGTCGTTTGCCCCGATAGATTTCGCCCACGTAACGGTCACCGTTTTTGTAATTCATCGATACGAAAGCATAATCATACATGCCTTTTCCGTCGATCAGCTGTTTTTCGTTCGCTTTGAAAATATATTCCAACCGCCCGGTCGTCAGGCTGTATGTGGCGTAGAAATCATTACTGCCTACGATGGCACTTTCGTTGTTGACGGTGATGCCGAACATGAATTTTCCGTTGCGGTATTGTCCGATACGCTGGCTGCCGTCGTTGTTCATATACGCTCCGTAGCCGTATATCAGGCTCTCCTCGTCGGTTTGGCCGATATATTGGCCGTTGTCCGATGTGGTAAGCCGGCAAGGGTTTCTTGCTACCATGTCCAGGTAGACGTGCTCGAAATCAGCCGGAGCGATCTCGTATTTTTTCAGCGGTGTGTCCTGGGCTTGGCTCCGTAGCAGAGCAACAGCTCCTAAGAACAGAAGTAAGAATCGTTTCATGTATGCGTTTGTCATAAAGTGAGACTCAGAAAAGTGTTTTGTAATATCCCTTGGCTTGTATCTCTTCCCATACCGCCGGGTGCAGACGCCCGTCGTCCCTATACGTTCCCCGGTGGATCTCCTCGCGTATTTCCGTGGAACTGATGTTCAATAAAGGGGTGTCGGCCAGGATTACTCCTGCCGGCAGGGAATCCGTTTTCAAAGGATAGCCGGGACGCGGATAGACGAGTATCTGATGGTGTGCCCGTATCTCTTCCGGTTGATACCAGCGGTCGAAATGAAGCCAGTTGTCGGCGCCGATCACCAGCACGAAGCGCCGTTCGGGGAAATGCTTGCGCAAGGCGGCCAATGTGTTCACCATGAAAGAGGGGCGGGGCAGATGGAATTCAAAATCGCTTACCTTCACCTGCCGGCTCTCTTGTACGGCGAGCCGTGCCAGGTGCAGCCGTGCCTCGTCGTCCAGCAATCCGGCTTGCCGTTTCAACGGGTTCTGCGGGCTGACCATCAGCCAAAGCTCATCCACCCGGCCTTGGCTGCACAACTGTTCGGCTAGGCGGGTGTGCCCGCTGTGAATGGGGTTGAAGGAACCTCCGTAAATACCCGTTACCGTCATGCGTTCCGATGGAAGGGCCGGTTTCGGGTATGCCGGTCGGTTTTGCGCTTGCGCACATACCAGATAAAAAACAGCAGCCCTTGTACCAAGGCCAGGAAGCCCAGTATGAAAGCATAGTCGGGCAGATGGCACAGCAGGCACACGGCGGCCAGTGCCAGACAGCCGGCGCACAAAGCGCCGCTGGTGTACAGGTTGCGGTTGATGGTTTTAGGTGTCATGGGCATTGGGATGTAGATGAACGGAAATGCGGGGGTGCCGCCTTGCGGATTTATGCTTGCAGGAAATTCCTGATGTGTGCCAATGTCTCGTTCATGGCTGTTTCACGGTCTTTGTTGATCACCACGACATCGTATGCCGGGGCGAACGTCAGTTCGTATTCCGCACGGGCGATTCGCTCTTCGATGACGGAGAGCGTGTCCTCCCCTCTGCCGATCAGCCTCTGCCGGAGTTCTTCGATGGAAGGCGGTTCGATAAAGACGCTGAGGGCGCGCGCTCCGAAATATTCCTTGAGGCGGCATCCGCCTTTCACGTCTACGTCGAACACTACGTGCTGTCCGGCTTCCAGTTGCCGTTCCACCTGTTCTTTGAGTGTCCCGTAAAACCGGTCGGTATAGACCTCTTCGTATTCCAGAAACTCGTCGTTGGCAATCCTGCGCTTGAAATCCTCGGGGGTAAGGAAAAAATAATCCACACCGTGCCGTTCCTGTCCGCGTGGCGGGCGGGTGGTGGCACTGATGCTGAAAGCCAGTCCCAGATGCTGCTGCATCAGAAAATTGATGATAGTGCTTTTCCCGCTGCCGCTAGGGGCCGAAAAGATGATGATTTTGCCAGCCATGAGTTACATTACGTTTAGCACTTGTTCTTTGATCTGTTCCAGCTCGTCTTTCATTTTCACCACGATGTTCTGCATCTCGGCCAGATTGCTTTTGCTCCCTGTGGTGTTGATCTCACGGCCCATTTCCTGAGCAATGAATCCCAGCTTCTTGCCCTGTCCGTGTCCGTTGTCCATCGTTTCTTTGAAGTAACGCAGGTGGTTGGCCAGGCGCTGCTTCTCCTCGTTGATGTCCAGTTTCTCTATGTAATAGATCATTTCCTGTTCCAGCCGGTTCTTGTCGTATTCCACTTCCGGTATGGATCGTAGTGCTTCCGTGAGGCGTTGCCGTATTTTCTCCGTGCGGCTCAGCTCGAAAGGTTCGATGCTGGCCAGCAGTGCGCCGATGTTGTCCAGTTTCTCCGTGAACTTCCGGTAGAGAGCTTCGCCTTCCTGGCGGCGGAAATCCGTCAGTTTGCCGATCGCTTCCGCTACGGCATTCCGTGCGGCGGCCCATTCCTCTTCGGTGAGTTCCTGCACCTCGGTGCGCGTCATCACGTCGGGCATCCGTAGCAGGGTGGCGAACCAGTCGGTCGGAACCGGGATGCCGCGCTCGTTGCTGATGGTCTGTATCTGGCGGTAATAATTCTCCAGTACGGCAGCGTTGATGGGAGTGGTGTTCTGCGCCTCGTCTTTTTCTATCCACAGATTGAAATCCACTTTTCCACGCTCCAGCGCTGTAGCGATCATGGCGCGTATTTCCATCTCCTTCTCCCGGTAAGCCGGTGCTATGCGTGTTGACAGATCCAGCGCTTTGCTGTTGAGCGATTTGATTTCGGCTGTGATCTTTTTTCCTTCGAACATGACAGAGGCTTTGCCATATCCGGTCATCGATTGTATCATATTCTTAACAAATATTTTATGCAAAAGTAGAAAAATAATAGGATAAAATTGTAAATTTGCGGAGTTATTGAAAGAAAAAAAGGAAATATGTCTTGTATGTTGCACATCGAGACGAGCACGAAAGTCTGTTCGGTAGCCGTGAGTGAAGACGGGCGGACGATTTTTGAAAAAGCCGATCTCGACGGGCCGTCTCATGCGGTGGCGTTGGGCGTGTTTGTGGAAGAGGCTCTCTCGTTTGCCGATAGTCACGGTATTCCGTTGGATGCCGTGGCAGTCAGTTGCGGACCCGGTTCTTATACGGGGCTGCGCATCGGCGTGTCTATGGCCAAGGGATTGTGCTACGGTCGTAGCCTGCCTTTGTTGTCCGTGTCTACTTTGCAGCTGCTTTGCGTGCCGGTGTTGCTTTATCACGACGAGATTCCCGATGAGGCTTTGTTTGTGCCGATGATCGATGCCCGCCGGATGGAAGTGTATGCTGCCGTCTATGACCGTGCCCTGCGTACGGTAAGGGAAACGCAGGCCGACATCGTGGACGAAAATTCTTATCTGGAATATCTGGAGCGCGGCCCAGTGTATTTCTTCGGCGACGGAGCGGAGAAATGTCGCAAGCAAATTACACATCCCAATGCCTTTTTCCTGGCCGACATTCATCCGATGGCTAACAATATGTTCCCTTTGGCCGAGAAAGCGCTGGCTCGGGGAGAGTATGCCGATGTGGCCTATTTCGAACCCTTTTATCTGAAGGAGTTCGTGGCTTCAAAACCTAAAAAGCTTTTGTAAATGCAATACAACACACAGCGAAAGAAATTGCCTATGCCGGAGTACGGGCGGGGCATACAGAATATGGTGGATTATGCACTGACACTCACCGACAGGAACGAGCGTCAGCGCTGTGCCCGCACGATTGTAGCCATTATGGGAAACATGTTCCCCCAATTGCGGGATGTGCCTGATTTTAAACGCAAACTTTGGGATCATCTGGCGATTATGGCGGATTATAAACTGGATATAGACTATCCCTTTGAGATTACAAAGTCGGAACTGCTGACGTCCAAACCGCAGCCTATGATTTATCCCATGAAGCGCATCCGTTACCGGCACTACGGTTTCTTATTGGAGACCTTGCTGAAGAAACTGAAAGACATGCCCGAAGGGGAGGAGCGGGAGGCGCTCACCCAAATGGTGGCTGACCAGATGAAACGTAGTCTTTTCAATTGGAACAAAGATGCGATGGATGACGATAAGGTGGCGTCGGATGTGGCTGATTATACTGACGGTAAGGTGAGACTGGATCTGGAGCACTTTCGCTTTGCGCCTTTGCAGGGTAAGTTACCCTCTCTTCATGCCTTCCCGACGCGTCAGGTCCGTCGGAACGGGAAGAAAAGAAGTTAATCACATATCCCCCTTTTGCTATGGCTTCATTTATAATAGAAGGCGGTTGCCGTTTGAGCGGCGAGATCACCCCGCAAGGAGCGAAGAACGAAGCCTTGCAGGTGATTTGTGCAACCTTGCTGACCTCCGAACCTGTTGAAATAAAAAATGTTCCGAACATCGCTGATGTGAACAACCAGATACGGTTGTTGCAAGACATTGGTGTGAAGGTGACGAGAAAAGCCCCGGGAAATTATGTCTTTCAGGCCGATGATGTAAATATTGATTATTTGCAAAGCGATGAGTTCCTCAAGCGTTGTTCGGCTTTACGCGGTAGCGTGATGCTGATCGGCCCGCTGGTGGCTCGTTTCGGGACGGCGATGGTGTCCAAGCCCGGAGGCGATAAGATCGGGCGGAGGCGTCTGGACACCCATTTCCTGGGCATCAAGAAGCTGGGGGCTGATTTTCAGTATGATCAGGAACGTGAGGTGTTCGAGATTCACGCCCATCAATTACGTGGCACTTATATGCTGTTGGACGAGGCTTCCGTAACGGGAACAGCCAATATTGTCATGGCGGCCGTACGGGCCAAGGGAACGACAACCATTTATAACGCCGCCTGCGAGCCTTATGTGCAGCAACTCTGTCATTTGCTTAACCGCATGGGCGCCCGTATAAGCGGCATTGCTTCGAATCTGCTTACGATTGTGGGCGTAGAGGCGTTGCACGGAGCGGAACATACCGTTCTGCCCGACATGATCGAAGTCGGCAGTTTCATCGGTATGGCAGCTATGGTGGGCGACGGCATCCGAATCAAGAACGTAGCCTACGATAAACTGGGTATTATTCCTTATACATTCCGAAGGCTGGGGATACAAGTGCTGCACGAGCAGGACGATTTATTCATTCCCCGGCAAAGTCATTACGAGATCGAATCGTTCATCGACGGCTCTTCCATGACCCTCAGCGATGCGCCGTGGCCCGGACTTACGCCCGATCTGCTGAGTGTGTTGCTGGTTGTGTCCACACAGGCAAAAGGTTCGGTACTGATTCATCAGAAAATGTTTGAGAGCCGTCTGTTCTTTGTAGACAAACTGATAGATATGGGCGCACAGATTATTTTGTGCGATCCGCACCGGGCTGTGGTTGTCGGTCATGACAATCAGCTCCCTTTACGAGGCGGACGAATGACTTCGCCGGACATTCGGGCGGGTATAGCCTTGCTGATCGCCGCCATGAGTGCGGAGGGAACCAGTCAGATTCACAATATAGAGCAGATAGACCGGGGATATGAAAATATTGAAGCGCGGTTAAATGCTTTGGGGGCCTGCATAAAACGAGTTGATTGCCAATGATTCGGGAGAGTGAGGTCTACAAGATAGGAGTGCTTACCAAAGCGCACGGTGTGTCGGGTGAGCTGGTCTTTTCATTTACCGACGATGTATTCGATCGGGTGGAGACCGATTATCTGGTGTGTCGGATGGATGGTATTCTGGTTCCGTTCTTTTGGGAGGAATACCGTTTCAAGAGCGATACCGTGGCGCTTATCAAGTTCGAGGGTATCGATTCCGCCGAACAGGCGCGTCGGATGGTGGGCGTGGAAGTCTTTTTCCCCGTAGCACTCGTTGACGAGCCGAGGGAAGGAGCATATACCTGGTCTTATTTCACCGGTTTTCGGGTCGAGGACGCGGATGCCGGTTGGCTGGGTACGGTGGAGCGGGTGAATGAGGACACGTTGAATGTGCTGTTTGAAATCCGCTGTCCCGACGGCAGGGAACTGTTGCTGCCGGCTCACGAGGAATTTATCGTTTCGCTGGATCATAAAGAGAGAACGCTGACCGTGAAAGTGCCCGACGGTCTGCTTGCATTGGACGAATAGACGAATACAATATGGATAATAATAGAAAACAGATTGCGATTCTCGGCTCAACCGGTTCTATCGGTACGCAGGCGTTACAGGTGATCGAGGAGCATCCCGAACAATATGAGGCCTACATCCTTACGGCAAATAACCGTGTGGACTTGCTGATTGAACAGGCATTGAAGTTCCAGCCCTCTGCCGTGGTGATAGCCAATGAGGCGCATTATCCGAAATTGCGGGACGCCCTGGCCGATCAGCCCGTCAAGGTCTATGCAGGGGAGGAAGCCTTGTGCCAGGTGGTGCAGGATGCGCATGTGGATATTGTGCTTACGGCGATGGTCGGTTTCTCCGGTCTGCGTCCGACCATCAGTGCCATCAAGGCCCGTAAGGCAATCGCACTGGCTAATAAAGAAACATTGGTGGTGGCCGGCGAACTGGTCAACCGGCTGGCAGCGGAGCACCGCGTGCCCATCTTGCCGGTCGATTCCGAGCATTCGGCCATATTCCAATGCCTGGCGGGCGAGCGTAGCCCCCTGGAGAAAATCATCCTTACGGCATCGGGCGGTCCGTTTCGTACCTTCACCCGGGAACAACTGTCAGGCGTAACCAAGGAGCAGGCGCTGAAGCATCCGAATTGGGATATGGGAGCGAAGATCACGATCGACTCCGCCTCCATGATGAACAAGGGCTTCGAAGTGATAGAAGCCAAGTGGCTCTTCGGGGTTTCGCCCGAACAGATTCAGGTGGTGGTACATCCGCAGTCGGTGGTACACAGTGCCGTGCAGTTTGCCGACGGAGCGGTGAAGGCGCAGTTGGGCGTTCCCGATATGCGCGTACCCATCCAATACGCATTTTCCTATCCCTTTCGGCTGACCAGCAGTTTTGAGCGCCTGGATCTGTTCAAAACCTCTACGCTGACTTTCGAAGAACCGGATGTGGAACGTTTCAGAAACCTGGCGCTGGCCTATGAGGCTTTGCATCGCGGAGGCAATATGCCCTGTATTGTAAATGCGGCTAATGAAGTGGTGAACCGGGCTTTCCTGGAAGACCGTATCGGCTTTTTGCAGATGAGCGATGTGATAGAAGATACGATGCACCGGACCGCTTTTGTGGCTTCGCCCACACTGGAAGATTACTTGCAGACCGATGCGGAGGCACGTCGTCGGGCCGCTGAGGCTATACGATAGCGACATATATTGATAATCAAGTAAAAAACAATTGTTCATGGATACATTTCTCATTAAAGCCGCCCAACTGGTGCTTTCCCTTTGCATTTTGGTGGCGCTGCACGAAGGCGGGCATTTTTTCTTTTCCAAACTCTTTAAAGTAAAGGTCGAGAAGTTTTACCTGTTCTTTAATCCTTATTTTCATCTGTTCAGTACGAAAGATAAGTGGTTTTCCCGTCTTTTCCCAAAAAGCAAGAACTGGGAAACGGAATACGGTATCGGATGGGTGCCTTTGGGGGGCTATGTGAAAATAGCCGGCATGATAGATGAAAGTATGGATACGGAGCAAATGAAACAGCCCGTCCAGCCTTGGGAGTTTCGTGCCAAACCCGCGTGGCAGCGTCTGTTGATCATGATCGGCGGTGTGCTGGTGAACTTTCTGCTTGCGCTGTTCCTGTACACCATGATCCTGTTTACCTGGGGAAAGGATTCGCTGCCGATGGAGCGTATCACGATGGGCTTTGCCTATAATCAGACGGCGCGTTCCATGGGTTTCCAGGACGGTGACCGCATAGTAAGCGCCGATGGGGAAGCGATTTCCGAATGGAACTACGGTGCTTTGCTGCGCGAGGTGGCAGAGGCGAAAACCGTTACGGTGATGCGTGCCGGCCAGACGGTAACCCTGTCGATGCCCGAAGATATGGACATGCTGAAGCTATCCAAGGAATATCCTCCTTTCCTGGCTCCGATTGTACCGTCGGTCGTTGATTCCGTATTGCCGGCATCTCCTGCCTATGCGGCGGGACTGCGTGCCGGTAGCCGTATTCTGGCTGTGGACGGAAAAACCTTGCATACGTGGAACGAATTTGATGCATTGATGGCGCGTCGCGACGATGTGCTGGCCTCCGGTTGTACGCCGGCCGATAGTGCACGGCTTCGTTCGCTGGAGGTGGTGTTCATTTCCAAAGAAAAGGCACAGCCCGATACCGTAACCCTTTCGCTTACGGCGGATTACCGTTTGGGGATTGTTAAGCAATCTATTTGGGACTACTACGAACCGCTGCACACGGAATACGGGCTGTTGGCCAGCATTCCGGCCGGTGTGAAGCACGGATTGGATGTGCTGGCCGGTTATGTACGCGATCTGAAATACCTGTTCTCGGCAGAGGGCGCCAAGAGTGTGGGCAGTTTCGGTACGATCGGCAGTATCTTCCCGGCATCGTGGAACTGGCAAGGATTCTGGGAAATCACGGCATTCCTTAGCATTATGCTGGCCTTTATGAACATCCTTCCCATTCCGGCCCTCGACGGAGGCCATGTGCTTTTCCTGATACTGGAGATGGCTACCGGCCGGCAGCCCAGCGAGAAAATGCTGGAACGTGCACAAGTGGTCGGTATGGCTCTGCTGTTGGGTCTGATGCTACTGGCTGTGTTCAACGATATAGTGAAATTCGTGTTTTAAGACAAAGGATATACGGATAAGCATTCGTTCGGGTGGTTCTCTTGATTTATGTCAAGAAAACCACCCGATGGTTTAGAATCCTGCTTCGAAGCTTGCGGAAAGAAATGTTTGTATGTTACCTTTGCCCGAAAAGATACAGGGTTAGTTATTCAACCGGTGTTCGGTGCATGTCGGATAGGGTATCGGCAGATACGGATCGGGATGGGTAAGGAAAAAGATAGGTAATGATGGATACACAGACGTGTTTTGTGACTGGAATTGTGGTTTTGGCTACGGTAATGAGTATATGTATGCTGACAAGATTTACCGGCGACGGTGAATGCTAAACGGTCCGGTCGAGGAAAGAAAATGAAAAGGTCTACACCATTTTTGAAAAAGGTGTAGACCTTTTTTATTTTTGCTGTACACCTAATTCAGAAAAGGTGTACACCTTTTTGCCCTTTGTTCAAGAAGATCATGAAAAAAGTGGCTGAATAAGTGTAGATTTAACGCTCAAGATAAAATACGGTATAGCTCTTTTTCTTATCTTTGTAACCTGTTGTAAACTTAGATATAAGGTCGCTATGAAAATAAAGAACAGACATTTTCGATGGATGAGATGTGGATTGTTGTGTTTGCTGTGGCTCATGGCAAGTCATTTGTGTGCACAGACCTATTCGTTGGCACAGGCTGTGGAAAAGGCCGATTATTACCTGGCCCATAGTCGGAGCGGACAGAAAGAAGAGTTTCGAAGACAGACCGAACGGGCGCGGGCCTATCTGTCGGCCACCGACAACCAAATGATGCAGAAAGCTGCCGAAGAATTGGTAAAACATATCCAGGCTTACGTGCTGGAAGCCGAACCGACGGACGGGATTGCTTTCGACCTGACGTTTTTATTGAAGAGTGCGTCTATGGACGGCACGGCTGAAGGATGGTCGGTTACGCCGACACTGAACTACGGTGAGGCAGAGTTCTACGATCAGACTTTTGATTTCTACCAGATGCTGTCGGACATGCGGCCGGGAGTTTACCGCTTCAATGTGACGGGGTTCCATCGCAACGGAAAATATAATTACGGAATTGCAAGCGAAGCCAACGCCGGTTGCGTGGTATACGGTAACGGGATGGAGCTGCCCATGCTTACACTCTACGCCACAGCCGATGCGGCCCAGTTCAATCAAACCGGAGGATATGCCAATAACATGGCTGAGGCCCAGACTATCTTTAATAAGGGATATTATGTCGATAATGCGTTGCTCTTTTACCAGGACGAGACGGGTGAGATGACCGTAGGTATCCGCAACCGTAACACACGCAGTGCCAACTGGACCTGTTTCCGGGGATTTACGTTGGAATATATGGGGCGTACGGAGGGCGAACGGCTGGCCGGAGTATTCCGTCTGGCTTCGAAGAGTTATCAGACGGGCGGATCCGTAGTACCCGGCGAGAAAGCCAGCCAAAACACGGTTCTGTATCATACTTCCTCGCTGTCCACTTTGGGAAAAAGCAATTTCTGGTATGTATATGAGAAAGGAAAACATACATACGCCCTGAAAAATGCCGGAACCGGCCAATGGATTACGTACGACGGACAACGGACGGACGGGAGCTATGTGCGACGTTATGTGTCGCTTACCGACGAGGCGGTAGGCGACAGCTCGTTGTGGACGATGACCTGGAACAGCGACGGTGCTCTGGTTCTGCGTAGTGTGAAGTTGCCGGCACACTTGTTCGATCTGCGTGTGAACAGTTGGGTGGTGGGTACCTATAGTAACACGGGGGCGGCTGCTACCAACCAGAAATTTGCTTTGTATGATGCGGCGGGCAATCTGATAACCGATTTGAGCGATGCTTTATTTCGGAGAGGAATGGCCTCGTTGCAGATAAACGGGCGCGAACCGCTGTTCGACCGTATGAACGAGACTTATTTGTATACGATCCCTGATGAAGCGATGCAGAAAAACCGGTTTACTGCCGATATTTCCTATTTGCTGAATGCGGGGTATGAAAAGCTGACGATAGACGGAACGCCGGTGGAAACGGGAGCCACTTACACGTTTACCGATGTGGCGTATGGAAAAGAATATGTTTTGGGGCTGATGCTTTCCGACGGTGAAACGTGTGAGGAACGGCTCACCTTCACATCGTTGCCGATCGTGCATATCAACGGCAGTTTCAGCAGTGAGTACAGCCAGGCGACGATCCGCGTGGACGATCCCGAAGCGGTTGGCGAAGATACGCTTATCCGTTCGCGTATCCGGTGGAGAGGGGCCACGACCCGTTATCGTAATAAAAAGCAATATGCCGTGAAACTGTATACGCCGGACGGGGTGTCGACCGACGTATCCTTCTTCGGTTTGCGTTCGGACAATAACTGGATATTGGACGGGCTGGTGATTGACAAAGCACGTATGCGCAACCGTGTTGTCACCGATCTGTGGAACGATTTCGCCATGAAACCGTACTATTTCTCCAAAGAACCGGAAGCCCATACCGGTACGCGCGGGCATTTTGTGGAACTGATGCTCAACGGGCAGTATGCAGGTATTTATTGTATGACCGAGAAACTGGACCGCAAGCAGATGAAGCTGAAGAAGTACGACGAGACCAAAGCAGGCACGGACGCGGCGATACGAGGAGAGTTGTACAAAGCCTCCGACTGGAGTTATTCCGTGTTCATGGGACACAATTCCGACGTGAATTATTATCCGCGCACCCATCCCACCGCATTCAACAACCGTTCGGAGACGTGGGACGGTTACGAAGTGAAGTACCCGGACCTGGGAGACGGGCAGCCTGTGGACTGGGCCGAACTGTATGAAGCCGTGGATTTCGTGTGTACATCTTCGGATGAAGATTTTGCCGCACGGGTGGGATCTTATTTTGATATGCCGGTCATGATTGACTATTATATCCTGATGGAAACGATTTTGAGTGCGGACAATCATGGCAAGAATATGTATTGGGGGGTGCATAACCGAAACAAGAGTGTCATGCTGACCCCGGCTCTGTGGGACCTGGATTCGACTTGCGGTCGCAGATGGGATGCAAGTGAGGTGCGGGCCGATCAGGACTATACCACTTATATTACCAAAAGCGAGCATGGCGACTTCAATCTTTTCCGCCGGTTAAAAGCCTGCAACGTGGACAATTTTAACGAAGCGGTCCGCTATCGATACAAGGAATTGCGGAAGGGAGCCTTGCATACAGACAGTATTCTGGGGCGGTTCTATGCCTATAAGGAGCTTTTCGACCGCAGCGGAGCCGCCGGAAGGGAAGAGCGTCGGTGGACCAATACGGACATTGGTACGATCAATTTTGACGATGAGATGAAGTATCTCACGAATTGGTTCCACACACGTATGAATTATCTGGATGACGCCTGGGACATCGCTTCATTGCCCGATCCCGTTCCCGACGGGGTGATGGCCGTGAACCCGGACGGAGAGGCCGGACTGAAAGCCTATGGAGAAGCCGGTACCTTGGTAGTGGAGCTTGCTGTTCCGCAAACGGTAACGGTGTGTACGCTGGGAGGAAAAGTGCTGTATCGTGAGCGGGTGGAAGCCGGAAAAACGCGCGTGGGCCGTTTGCCGAAAGGCGTTTATCTGGTGAATCATAATAAGGTGGCTATACATTGATAGGTTGCGGACTGTTTCTTTTATCCCTCCCGTGCCGGGCAGTGGACGAAAGAAACAGTCGTTTCCGTCCTTTTGTAAACAGAAAAACTGCATACGATGAACGAAGGAATGCCGAAAGATCCGGCCATGTTGATGAGCTTTGTCAATATGAAACTGCGTGATTATTATCCGACACTGGATGCGATGTGTGATGATATGGAGGTGGACAAAGCCGAGTTGGAGCAATATCTAGCTGCGGCAGGATTTACATACAATCCTGCCGCAAACAAGTTCTGGTAAAGAAATAAAGAAGCTTTTTAGTTGATGTCCTTGCTGTCTATTTCGATTTTTCGCAGATAGAATTTTACTTTGGCGCATATCTCGTCAAACTGTTGACGGAGGTGGTACACTTTGTTTTTCTGATCGTAGTACTCCTGGTTGCGCCCGCGATTGTCGCGGTTCTGCAATATCGCTAGTTTTTCTTGTTCGGCTTGCAGTTGTTTGTCTATCAGTGCCAATGTGTCTTGGGCCTCGCAAAGTTCGATACTGTCCATGACGACAATGCCTACGCTGCGGGTCTTTAAGGCTTTCGGCCAAGTGCGACGCATGGATTCTACGGTATCCCGGGCTGCTGCATATTCCTTTTGTTGCAGCAGGGTGCGGGCCATGTCCAGCATTCGGGTAGCCTGTATTTCGGGATCGGCCTCACCGGACGAACAGGCGGTTCCGGCCAAAGCAAGCAGAAGCAGGGGCAATATATTCTTCATGTACCGATTTGTTAAGATTTTCTGCGGGCAAAAATACCATTTTTTGCCGTATATAGCGTATGCGGAGGATAAAAAAATCGTAATTTTGTGCCGATTTTATGATACATTAATATAGAATGAGAAGACTGACCCGTGCCGATCTGGCAGATTTATTGGATAAGAAGATTTTTCATAGGATAGGCGATACAGCCGATGAACTGGGACTGGAATGTTATGTCGTTGGCGGATACGTGAGAGATTTGTTTTTGGAACGGCCTTCGAAAGACATTGATGTGGTAGTGGTTGGCAGTGGTATTCGGTTGGCCGAAGCCTTGGGACAGCGCTTGGGGCGTGGGGCCCACGTAAGTGTTTTCCGTAATTTCGGTACGGCGCAGTTGAAATATCACGGTATGGAAGTGGAGTTCGTGGGAGCCCGTAAAGAGAGTTACAGCCACGATTCCCGAAAGCCGGTGGTAGAGGACGGTACGCTGGAAGATGATCAGAACCGCAGGGATTTCACCATTAACGCATTGGCTGTTTGTCTGAACAAGGCGCGCTTTGGCGAACTGGTGGACCCTTTCGACGGTGTCTGGGATATGGAAGACCGCATTATCTGTACGCCGCTCGATCCTGATGTTACGTTTAGCGATGACCCGCTTCGCATGATGCGTTGCATTCGGTTTGCCGCTCAGTTGAATTTCTACATTGAGGAAGAAACATTTCGGGCTTTGGAGCGTAACAAAGAGCGTATCCGCATTATCTCGAGGGAGCGCATTGCCGACGAGTTGAACAAGATAATGCTGACGGCTACGCCTTCGAAAGGGTTTGTAGAGCTTTCGCGGTGCGGGCTTCTGCCGCTCATCTTTCCCGAACTGGCTGCGCTTGAAGGCGTGGAGACCCTGAATGGAAAAGGACATAAGGACAACTTCTATCATACGCTTGAAGTGCTGGACAACGTGAGCCGGCAGAGTGACAATCTGTGGCTGCGCTGGGCGGCTTTGCTACATGATATCGGAAAACCACGCAGCAAACGCTTTGAGCCCCATATCGGATGGACATTTCATAATCATAATTTCATCGGGGAAAAAATGGTCCCTGAGATCTTCCGAAAGATGAAGCTTCCGATGAATGAGAAGATGAAATACGTGCAGAAACTGGTCGGCCTGCACATGCGTCCGATTGTGATTGCAGACGATGAGGTGACGGATTCGGCCGTGCGCCGCCTGCTGTTCGAAGCGGGAGATGATATAGGGGATCTGATGTTGTTGTGTGAGGCGGATATTA
Organism: uncultured Paraprevotella sp.; assembly: GCA_910584955.1. Taxonomy (GTDB): domain Bacteria; phylum Bacteroidota; class Bacteroidia; order Bacteroidales; family Bacteroidaceae; genus Paraprevotella. The sequence goes on from CAJUDC010000019.1 coordinate 14,814, forward strand.
CCTCGAAGAACGAACTCCGCAAAAAACGTTTTTTGAATAATTTTCAGATCGTAAGGCAGAAACTGGTAGATCTGGAAGCGCGCGACCGTATTCGGAATTTCCAGCCTCCGGTGAAAGGAGAGGAGATAATGAAAGTGTTCGGTTTGGAACCCAGTTACGAAGTCGGTAAGCTGAAAACGGCCATTAAAGACGCTATCCTAGACGGGGTTATACCCAATGAATACGAGGCGGCTTACCGCTTTATGCTGGAGGAGGGGAAGAAGATGGGGCTGGTCCCCGTAGCCGGATGAGATCCTTACCCGTAGTGTGATGATTAGCCAAGCGCCGTCTCTGAAGTAAGAGACGGCGCTTGGTGTTTGTAACTTTGATAACCTGTAATTGGATTCGGCACGTCTAAAGACCGTTATCTCGTCAGGGAGAATTTCAGGTTAAAACCGAAATCCTGTGTGATGGTAGGATAAGCGCTCGACGACAACAAAGGCTGGTTGCGCTGACGGTCGTAGTACAGACTTAAGGTCACGTAACGGCTCATGGTATAGTCTGCGCTGAACGAAGTCTTCACCGCCTTGTTGCCACTGGTGGCTTCGGAAAGACCTGTTTGTATGTTGCGGTTAATGGCATTCTGGTTGCGCAGGGAAAAATCAAAACGCATGTTCAGGTCGTGGCTGAAAGTACTTTTCCTTTTTTGACTGCGGTTGGCATTGTTCGTTTTGTTGGTTGATTCCGATGTTGTACGCTGCTTCGCCGCTCCGCGTTTTTTCCGTCCGCCGAACAAAGAAGACACCTTGAAATCGTTGATCTTATATCCCCATCCGAACACCAGGTCGTTGCTGCCGCTCTCGTTGAGTTGGGCCGATGTCATGCTGAGTGTCAGCACACGTGTTTTTCGGTATTCCATCTTCAAGGTCATGTTGTTGCTCAACGTGACGTTCATGCCGATAAGCGGCGAGAAAGCTTCGTTGATGGAAACGGTGCTGATGTCGTACATGCTGCTGGGGACAAACGAGCCGGTGACGGTATTCTCCATGAAGCCGAGGTCACCCATGTACTCCACCCAACTGCTGTAGGTATTGTAGGCGCCGACGGAGTAGATGCTCTTGTAGGCGTGCGACAGCGTGACACTCTTGAAATGGTCGCGGAGCCAGGGAAGTTTACCCAATCCCTTATAAGATACGTTCCAGTTAGGCAGCATCTTCATCAGAGACGGGAAAATGTGGAGCGGTGACTTGGAGGCGTTACCGCCGGTATAGGCAGCCAGGAATGCCGGTATCATTACATCCGCCGAATAGGGATCTACAGTTCCGTTTTCCGGGTCGAACGAACCGTGCAGACCGGTGCCCGCCGGATAGTCGGCTCCCAGGTATTGGACTTCCACGCGTTGCCGGAAAGTGCTCAGATAGCTCTGGAAACGGGTGAATGTTTTACTGCTGTAACCGTTGTCGGCATTGCCGCTGCCTTCAAAAGCCGAGCCGATGGAGATGATCGTCATGTTGAAACTTCCGGTTTGTGTGGTAGGCGATCCGGCATACATATATTGTATGCTTTTGCTTTTGTTCACCGTGCGACTTGCATTCAGATCTATTTTCAGATCGGGCACAGGCTCAAGGGTTGCTTTGATTTGCAGGTCTTCGGCCAGATTGGTGGTAGCCGGTGTGCTGATGCTGTCGTTGTTAAGCAACCAGCCGTTGCGATTGGCTTTGTCGATGTAACCGTCACCGATGAAGCCGAAGGCGAAATCCAGTCCGGGCTTCAGTCCGCCTTCTCCGGTGCGCTGCCCGAGCATGTCTCCCACGTTAGGCAGGAAGCCGGGAAGCGACATGGCATACGTGTTGCGGTAGCTGATGCTGACGTTGCGGAGCATCATCAGGAAACGCGTTGCACCTTGCAGGTATGGATACCATGATTTGTCTTCGGCTTTTGGAAGAGCAATGACGTTGATACGCAGTTTGGTTGTATCCAGATTGAGAATTTGTATCTTGTTCTCGTCCAGTTTCTTGAACTTGACCGGATATTTTTTTCCGGTTCCCGTTACAGCCGTCACGCGTATCTTTTTACTTTTCTGGTTGTGTGTGACGGTGACGGTCGTATCCGGTTTCAATGTAATCTCCTGGGCAAATCCTTTGAACAGACTGTTAGGAACTTTCTGGTTCGATACACCTTTGGCATTGGTTTGTGAGCCGTCGGTCGGTTTGTCGCCGGTTTGTCCGTCGGCGGTTGCAGCGGGAGCGTTTTTGCTGTTCTCGGCAGCTTGTGCTTTTTGTTTTTCCCTTTCCTGCATTCGCTTCTCGTTCTTTTTCTTGGTGGCGTTGGCTCTTTTTCCGCTGGCCGTAAACCGTTTGTTGGCCTCTTTAAGAAAAGCGGAATGATTGTATAGTGTTTCCAGATTGAAGCGCCCGTTTAAATTGACGGTGCGCTGCGAATTGACGGTATTTCCCAAAGGCGTACCGTCGTCCAGGTTTGTGCCCCGGTTCCAGCCATAGTTGGAGTTGAACGTCCCGTCTGCCGTAATCCAGTCGAAACAGGGCAGCTTGTTGATAGGCACTTTATATGAGGCCGAGAATGTCTGTTGGTAGTCGAGCGGTGTTCCCCATCCCTTGATACTATGCCGCACGGAATCTTTCCACGCATCGTAACGGTCGGCATACAAGTCTTTGTTTACCGGCATATAAGGCTCTTCGATTTCGGCATGGGTGGCCGATGTGAAAGTAAAGTGCAGCGCCTTGGTAAGGTCCCAACGCAAACTGAAATCGCGGTTCCACAGAAATTCCTGTGAGAATGACAGAGGCAGTGAGTTGGGGTTGTCCAGATTGTCCATATCCCGTTCCTGCAATTCGTAGTAGTTACGGGTAATATCCGTGTTGAAGGCAATGTTTTGCGGTAGATAGTTGAAGTTTTGTTCTTTGATGAGTGTAAGCCATTTGCTCTTGCTCTTGATACGTTTCTTGAAAGGCTCGAATGGCTTGTAGTTAGGTGAGTAACTATAGTTCATGCTGCCGCGCCAATTGTCTTCCGATTCCCAAGCTGTGGTTTCACCTGCTTTGTAGGTACGGCTATGAGAGTAGCTGAAAGAGAAATTAGCCGGGTCGTAGGGCATCGGATGACGGGGTGTAGCTATGTTTACCTTTACATTGCTCAGACTGAAATTCTTGTTAATCGTTCGGGTGGTCGTCAAGTCGGTCAACGAATCTTTTTCCTGACTGGATGTGCAGGCATCCAGGGCCTCCTTCAGTAGCATGTCCGTATCCAGGGGATTGTATTTGGGCTTGACGGTCTCTTTGCTGTATGAGTAATACAAGGGGGCGCTGACTTTGGCTTTTTCCGGCAACAGTTTGCCCAACTCCAGATTGGTGGTGATACTGTAGTCGTAAGTGTCTTCGTTGTTGCGTTCGCTGACGGTCTGCTCGATGCCGCCGAAGCCTGCCGTTTCCACATGCCCTGTCATGTTCACGCTACCTAAGTCTGACAGTTGGATGTTCAGATTGCCTTGGGCCGCCCATCCGCCGTCGTTGCTGAACTCTTGCAGACGCAGTTCGTTGACCCATACTTCGACGGACTTCACGGCGCGTGCATTGTTTCTGATACCGATCATAATCGTTTTCACTTCCCCGAGTGTCGGATTTCCCATAATACTCATTTTGTTGTTCGGGCGGTTTGGGTCGTACTGGGAATAAAGTGTGTTCAAGTTGATACGTCCGATGCTTTTTTCTGTGTTCCGGCTTTTTTTCAGTCCGGTAAGCAGATCCAGATCTATGTCCAGCATGTTCTCTTCCGGCCATACGGCCTGACAGCCCAAGGCGGAGTAAGTGTCGTAGAGGCCCGGAGGCGTCAGTTTCAAGGGAATTTCATATTCATAGAAATTGTTCTTGTAGTCCGAACCCAGGCGGATGAATACACTGGTCTCGCCGTCCAGCAACTCCGTGATGTTCTCACTCAGGGCATTTGCATGTACGAACATCTGCAAATGCTTGTACTGGCGCATGTCGTAAAAACAGTTCTTGTATACGGCGCGGGCATCGCCCGTAGCCAGGTTTTTGGCGGTGAGCGAAAGAGCCTGTTCGTTGGCTTCGGTCAGTTGTGCCTGCTGGGGATCGCTCACCCGGCTGATACCCGGGGGCAGTACGTAGTTTACCGGTGTTTTGTCGTTGTTCTCTTCTATATTGACTGCCGATACATCCAGTGTGCCGCTGGTGGCCGGTGCCTGACCTGCATACAGGCTTTGTTCGTAGGAACGCCAGTCGGCATGCACCAGATCAAGTGTGGCAAAGCGAAGGATAACCGGTTCTTCGAACCCCGTCAGGAAAATGCGCGCAAAGCGGATGCTGGTGAAATCATTGATATTGCCCACCCGCTTCTGGTACTCTTCGAGCGGGATACGGAACTGATACCAGTTTACCTCTTCGGTCAGTCCGTTGCGTAGTTTCACACTTGTGGTACGTTTGTCCACGATATGATTGCGTCCCACCACGAAATCCGTAGGGCGCACACTTACATGATATTGAAAATATCTCTCGTATTCGTTCAGGGTATAATCCTGGTTAATGTCCTCCACGTCGGGCGTGGTTTTATAGGCTGTCTCATACGATTCCGGCGATTGGTCGGCGGAGCATGAGTTCCCTTCGGGCATATTGATACGCTTGTATCGGTCGAGAATGCTTTTCTGCAACCGGTCGTAGTCCGTACCCCGGTAATAATGATAATCATCGTTGGCCGGGTCGGCTACGAGCGAATCGTATACGGCGGGGTTCACCTTGCCCTGCACCTCCTGAAGAAAGCGCTGGTAAGCGCCGTAGGTGCGTTCTTCCGTACTGCTGAGGCCGTTGAGACCTACATCCTGTTTCTCCCGTGCTCCTCCCTGATTGTTGAAAGCGTAGGTTACGCTGTTGGTGTTGGGCACACGTCCCCATGCCGTTTCGGTATAGTAGGCCGGATTGCCGTCGATCGGCATTCCGCTTTCGTAGAATTTCTTGCCGTCGTGCAGAATGTCTTCGCTTACTTCCCCCAGGTTGATATAGAAGTCTCCGCCGTAGTTGCCGGCCTTGTCGCGGGTGTAGATGAACGGGTCGAGCATCCAGAATTCTATATATTCGATATTGGCGGCTTCGAAATCGTTGTTATCCAGTTTGCGCATCATGCCTCCCCAGTGTGCTGCCGGGTTTAGCAGCCGTCCGTTTGCATCCAGATTCGGATTCAGGTTGTAAGCCCCGCGTTCGCTGGGGTAGTAAGCCAGGTTGAGAACGGGCAGGGCATTGGCGGCTGTGTAGCTGTTTTGTGACTTCTGCGGGTAAAGTTCCCGTTCGTACACTTCCCGTACATAATGGTTGGAGAGCTGGTTCAGATCGCTTTTGATGTGCCCCGGTGTGAGCGTGGAGCTGCGTCGCGTAAAAATGGGGTCTATATAGTACCAGCTGAGCAGTGCGCGGTTGTAGCCCGCGCGTACATCATCTATCAGTTTGCTTTCGGGAAATTCGGAGGGTACACTCGACATCATCCAGCTGACAGGCTGTGAGATACTGATACGGCTCTTGGTGTTTTCAAAATCGTCCATATACGACGCCGAGCCTTGCACCTTTCGGTTTTGTCCGGCGATGAGTTGGGCAAATTCGCCCGTGAAGTTGATCTGTGACGGGGCCGTGCAATTGACGAACGGTATTTTGTCCAGCATATTTGTCAGCCATTGGCTCTCCCGTTTCCAGGACAGGTTAAGGCCCCACAATGTGTTGCGGAGCGGTTCGTATCCCATGCTTACTTTGGTGGTTTGAGGCTGTTCGTTCAGGAACATGAACGTACCTCCCAACGTCAGGTTTTTCGAGAAAGCATATTCCATATTGACCCCCATCATCGTTTTGCGTTGCATGGCATAGGTATCGTTGCTTTCCAGGCTGGCATTGATTTTAGTGCCGGCGTCCAGAATGCTTTGGTTGATGATGGTGACACGTCCCATGGAATAGTCAACCAGATAGTCGGTGTTTTCGGTCAGGGTGACGCCGCCGGCCGTAACAACCACCGAACCCGGTGCGATGTTGGTGGCTCCGAGGTCGATTTCCGAACCCTTGTTGCCTTTGTATTGGCCTGTCAGCAGGAATTTGTCTTTTTCGGCTATCTGTTTGGCTACGGTCTTGGTGGAGTCGTACAGCGCGTCGAAACAGTATTTGTCCGCCAGGGCGGGATCATTGATGTATTGGCGCAGATGGCTGCCGAACGGCTCTACTACCGGGAAGATGATGCGTCCTTTGCTGATGGTGTATCCCTCCACATAGTCGAACTGGCCGTTCGGATTCGGGCGGTTGTTGGCGTCGAGCCGGTCCAGGTTCATGATGCGGAGCAGCGGGGTGTTTTTCAGCCTTTCTTCGGGCAGATACGTAAGGTACACGCCGGCAGAATCGCTTTGGTATTTGATGTCGAGCCGGAATTTTTCGCGTTGTGTGCTGTTGGCTCCCAGGTTGTATACGTTGCGCATCATCAAGTCCCAGTTGCCCATCTGCGGGGAGTTGGCCGTATTCTTCAATGTTTTTACAAACAGAGACGAGGCATTGTCGGTAATGTCCGAGGCAAATTCGCCCACTTGGTAGGTCGTTCCGTTGTATGTGTATTCGAAAGCCACGGCCAGAACCTCGTCCGTTTGCAGTTCAAAATTAAGTGACACGTAGCCAAGTGCCGTATTTAGGGTGTATTCGGTGGATGATAGTTTGCGGGCACTTTGCAGCTTTTCATAATCCGTGGCCCCTTCGAAGCCCGGAATGGCGTCCAGTACGGCTGTAACCTGATTGATGTTTCGGGCATCGGGATATTGGTTCACGATGGTGTTGTAGAGCGTATTGGCTTTATTGCTCGGCACTTGTACGCTACCGCTGGTCCAGAGGGGATTGCTGATGCGGCTGGATTCACCCAGATCGGTGAATCCCACTAGGTTGCGGTTGCTTTCCGTGTTCCCTGTTTTGTTGGTGACCCATAGCTCCACCCGTTTGATGGTGACACCCGAAGTGATGTTGGGCAGGTTCCGCATGTTCTTGTCGTAGTTGTCGCGAAAGAAATGGGCCAGGAAGAAGTGCCGGTTCTCTTCGTAGCTGGTGGCTGAAAACTCGTAAGGATTCATTTGGTTGCCGCCTTTGGAGGACACACTGCGCGAAGCCGATTTCTTTTGGGCGACAACGGTTTGCAGGGTCAGTTTGCCGAATTGCAGGTCGGTGCGTAATCCGAAGAGCGACGATGCGCCGTGTATGAGCGACGAATTACTGGGGAGCGATACATTGCCCGCTTCTATCAGTTTGATGATTTCGTCTTCTTTACCGTCGTATTTCAGTTTGAGGTTCTGCGTGTCGAAGTCGAAGGTGGCATCGGTGTTGTAATTCAGATTCATGTTCACCTTGTCACCGACCTTTCCGTTTACGCTCAGGTTGATTTTCTCGTCAAAGTCGAAGCCGAACGTCTTTCTCCGGCTCTCCGCCAGACTGGGGTTGTTGATCTTTTTTGTGTTGGCTCCTATTTTCAGTTCGGCCGATCCCTGTGTCTTGATACTTACACCGCCGGGGCCGAAAATCTTTTCAGCCGGTCCCAGTCCGAATTTCATGTCGGTGAAGTCGAATTTGCTTTTACCTGCGTTTTGAAAGTTTTCTTCGTTTTTTTTACGGTAGTAGCTTTGCAGGGAGCGTTGCAGGCTCCAAGCCTGATATTCTTCGGGCGTCATCAGCAGGGGAGCGTTCAGGTAGCTGTCGCCGATTTTGGTACCTACGGTGTAATATCCGGTCTTTTCGTCGTACTCCGTTTCCGTTTTCAGATTTTCGGGATCGCGAAGGTCGGTGGGGCGTTGTTTCAGATCGTCTTCGTTGCGGGGGGCCGTGCGTTTCACGGTGTAGCGCGGCTTGTTCAGCGTGTCGGCCGGTTCCGGTTTCGGATACGCATGTTTGCCGGATGCGGTGGAGGGCATCGTGGCTGTTTCGGGTCGTTTCGGTCCGAACAGTCCGCCGGCCCGGTCCGAACCGGCCAATGCGTTCACACTCACGGCCAGCCCCAGCAGATATATGATTTTCAGTGTAAGGTTCTTCATGGATGTTACCGTTCCGCCGTAGGAGCGGAAGATGAGTTAGAGTTGTTTGAGAGCCAGTTTGATGACACGTTCTACCGGAGCGTCGGGTTCTTCTTTGAGAATGGCCGTCACGACTTTCTGTGACGGTGCGGGGGAGAAACCCAGCATGGTGAGGGCCGAAACGGCTTCTTCCATCACCTCGGAACGGGGCGTTGTTATCGTCTGTGTTCCGCCGTCCGCCGTTTCTATGCCGATGGCGGCTATTTTGTCTTTCAAGTCAACGATGATACGTTGGGCGGTCTTCAGCCCGATTCCTTTCACGCTTTTCAGCAGTTTGTCGTTGCCGGAGCCGATTACATTGCACAATTCTCCCGGTGTGAGAGCCGACAGAATCATGCGGGCGGTGTTGCCTCCGATGCCCGACACGCTTACCAGCAGCAGAAACAGCGAGCGCTCTTGCCGCGAGGCAAAGCCGAACAACTGGTAGGTGTCCTCACGGATGACTTCGTGTACATAAAGTTTGACTTCTTTTTTGCCTTGAACGGCCGAATAAGTGTTGAGCGATATACTGAGACCGTATCCCACGCCGTTGCAGTCCACTACTGCCTGCGCCGGAGTCAGTTCGGCCAAAGAGCCTCGTATGTATTCTATCATGACGGATCGATTGTATGCTTGTTTCGAATAGAAACGTCCGATGCGCCCCTTTTATTGTACGTGCGCGTAAATAATCTGTGCGTGCCGTTCGTGACGGTAGTCTTTTAGATGTCTTTTGTAGTAATATTATCGAACGTGTTACTATTTACTGTGCCGCTTTTCTTCGAGGAGTAAGCGCGTTAAAAACAGTTCCGAGACCTTCGGACTTTCCGTTGGGGAGCATTCTTGAAAGGGGCCGGCATCCCGTCTTCGTGTGGTGCGCATCAGGTTTCATTGCGGTGCGCATCGCATGAAGACGGGATGCGCACCGCAAAAGGACTGTTTTCTGGATAAATTCTCTTTCTTGAACGGATAAAGAGACAACCGGATACTTGCGGGATAAGATCTCTGCAAGCATCCGGTTGCCGGCTGTCAGGCTTCCGCTTCAAGGCGGGGCGCCCTTAAAGCGGTATGTATCCGTCGGTTCTCCCTTTTGTTTGGGGGAAAAGAACGTCCGGTAGTGCCTTTCTTGTGTGTTTTGATTGGAAATATATTTTACAAATTGACATTGTTTCTGTAAATGGTATTTGAATGGGGCGGATGTACAAATATACAACCTTTTCCCCGTTTCTCCAAATCAGGCTATTTCAGGTAAGCCGCCAGCGGACTTTTGATCGCTTTCAAGCCTTTGGCCACGCTTCGGGCGTTCAGCTGTGCCCCTTTCAGCGAGGTGTGCGTATGGTCGTGGTTATAGTAAGCGGCGGTTTTCCTGGCTCCTTTTCGGTCCAGGAAGTCCGCAGTGATGTTATGTACGTCCACCAGTTGCACACCCGTCTCCTCGGCCACTTCGCGATACCACTTGCCGTACGTGTCGTTGCGGCGTTCGATGTGTCCGTCGGTCCATTCGTTGCGCGGGGTGAGCGATACGAGGATAGGCGTCCCGCCTTTCTCGCGCACGTCGTCGATGAATTTTTTCAAATACCAGCCGAAAGAATAGATCACTTCGTTGCGTATATTCCGGTCTGTCTTTACACGGTAAACATGACTGGTGTCGGCTGTGCAGGCGATTACTCCGCGCGCTTTGCCCCGGTCGATGTCGCCGATGTCGTTGTGCCCGAATTGTATCAGCACAAAGTCGCCCGGTTGGATGCTGTTATATACCCGTTCCCAGCGCCCTTCCTCCAGATAGGTGCGTGTGCTGCGTCCCGCCTTGGCTTCGTTGTCTACGATGATTTTGTTCTCGTCGAAGATGGTAGCCGCCTGACTGCCCCAGCCCCACATGCCGTCGGGGTTCTTGTCTTCGTTTTTCACCGTGGAATCGCCCGTAATGAATACTACCGGTTTGCCGCCGGTGCGTTTCACACCCGTCTGCGGGAGTGTCACGTTCACCAGGCATCGTTGCAGTCCGGCCAGGTCGGGATGGGTGGAGGCAGCCAGTCCTTCGGCTGCGGAGCGGGCGTTCATCCGTGCTCCGAACTCACTGGTATGTATGCGGTCCAGATAGAAATGATAGTCGGTTTTCCAGGCCGAATAATGCTCCAGCTTGGTGGCGGACAACTCGTTCAGATCGATAAACGGTACGCCTTGTTCTTCGGCCACTTGCATGGCCCATAACCCGAATGTCTCGTTCACGCGGGCGATACGTTTCGGGTCTCCTTTGTCTCGGGCGTTGCGCGGAGTGAGCGACATCAGGATGGGTTTGGCGCCCAGTGCCTTGCATTCCTGCACGAAGCGCCGCATATATTCGCCGTAGCTGTACACCGTGTCGCGCAGTCCTGTCTCTTTAATCGTCACAATCAGCGAGTCCGTATGACTGATTCCTCGAATACTGGAACGTGCCCGGCCGCTGTCGAACGGACCGTTGTCGTTGTGTCCCAGTTCGATGATGACGTAGTCGCCCGGACGGATGCCCTGCTTTACGGCCGGCCACAGCCGCTTGTAGAAAGTGCGGCTGCTTGTGCCGCCCAGTGCGTGGTTTTCTACCGTAATTTTATGAGGATCGAAAAACTCGTGGGCAAAGAATCCCCAGCCCCATTGACCGTTGTCACCGTTGCCTTTCGTGCCGGTGCGCATGGTAGAGTTTCCCACTAAAAACAACACGGGGTTCGTTCCCCGGCGCGACGAACCGGCCACCGGGCGGGCCGTGGCGGCTTGTTCCAGGCTGTCGAGGGTCAGGTCGGTCACCTGATTTACGTCCTCCATCGGTTTGAAATCTTTCCGGTCTTGGGCCGGCAGCATGCCGAAACTCATGCAGAGCCCGGCCAGTGCAAACAGTTTTCTCATGGTGTTTTGGTTAAAACCTCAAATTCGCAGCCAATCCGTTTGCTCGAACCGATTTAATTGTTACGCGT
>CAJUDC010000020.1:0-15109 GCA_910584955.1 uncultured Paraprevotella sp.
CATTCTTCAAACTATATAACATACTGATTATATGCCGATTAATATTCTATTCACTCTTTACAGAAAACCCTCGGAAGTCCTTCCCGCTCCTTCAAACGTCCTTACCCGAATCTTTTCTGCCACTCTACAAAACGGGCGACACTTTCTTCACCGAATTTTTGCAGACTTTTCAGCACTTCCTCCGGGGTCTTTTCCCGCTCCAGACGGGATTTGGAATAGAATTTATCGGCATAGCAGATGACCTGTTCCTCCAGCGTCTGCGGAGAATAATCTGCCGGCGGCAAGGGCAGGCATTGCCGTTCGATGGTAGCCGGTGTCAGTCCCGTTCCGGTATGGCGTTCGCATACACGAGCATGGCGCGGCAGTCCCTCGGCACGTAACAGGGCTGCACCGATCACCCCGTGACGGATGTAGGGTTCAGTGCCGTAGCATGCAATACCGGGGGCATCGGTGCGGATGATACCGATGTCGTGCAACATGGCGGCTTCGGCCAGAAATGTCCGGTCCAAAACCAGTTCGGGATGGCTGTCGGCCACTCGCAATGCCCGACGAACCACCTGGCGACTATGAATCAGCAAAATCTCCCGCAAAGGAGCATTGTCGGCATAATAGGTATGGATAAGGCTCAGTGCTCGTAACATAAATCACTATGGGTTTGAAAAGGGAATCAATTGTTTGAAACCGGTGCCGTCGGGCCGACGCACCACATAACAACCGGCGGGAAGACGGCGAAGCAGGCGCTGCCAACCGTATTCGTCGGCGCAAACTCCCACCAGTTGCCCTTGCAAAGAATACATACGCCGGGGATAGCTCCCAACAGCAGCGGTTACAGCAGAAACATCCGTCGCATCCGACAACCGGAAAGCCTGCTCCGCCACCACAGCCCAAGGACAACGCACCCGCAGCACATAGTCCGTTTCCGGTTGCAGTCCCCGGAAGGTAACGGTATCGGTGCACGTTGTTCCGCACGGCAGATTCAGAAACGTCCAATGCCGGACATCGTCATCCTCCCCCTCGCGAAACAGGCAATAGGTGATCAGGCTGCCATCGCTCCCCGACGGGGCTTCATTGGCTACCTGCAACAGAAAACGGACGGAATCTCCGGCCAGCGCATCTATGCGTAAGCCACTGAACCGCAACCGGGAGGCTGTTCCCTGCTCCACGGTGACCGGTGTAACAAACGGCAGGTATGTGCCGTCGGGCGAGCATCCCAGCAAACGTTCTCCCGTCCGCCGGAAACGGCAATAGGCCGTGACGCGTGTCTGACGGCCCGGTAATAGCGTAGCTCCGGTCAGCCCCACATACTCAGCTTGCGCGAATATCGCCGTATCGGCAGGAAGATACGTCAGCACTTCGAACGTATAGGTCAGGGTATCGGTCCCATGGTGGGTCAGATAAAAATCCACCGGCACATAGCCTTGCGTATCCGGCTGCCGACCGAACACCACCTTATCATACGTCACCTCGTCCGGCCGCATCTCCAACGTATCCTCGTCCAACGCCTCCACGTCGCGAGGGTGCATGAACAACGCCGTCTGATTGCAGAAAAAGCCCTCGTAACGTCCGGCCTCGGTATAATCGCCGGCTGTCTCAAAGGGATTGAGCACGTCCAGATCAAAATAGCCGTCGTAGCTGCCTCCATATCCCCAGTTCAAATGATAATAGCCTGAAGCATCCACGCCGTCCACCACAAAAGCATGCCCGCTCTGCTCCACATTATGTCCCGTATACACCACAGGGCGCGCATGTTCCAATTCATAACGGAGCATGCGGTTCCAACGGGCGGGCGTATAGAGGGCACGGTCGTGAAAACGGGCATACGCGTAATCAAACACCCGGTTCAACGTGTTCATGAATTCCCTCAATTCGGCACCCGACGCATTCACACCGTACTGCATGCGGCATCCCATGCCGCAATACAGCGAGAGTTCCTGTACGGCGCGGGCCTCCTGCTCCGTATACCCCTTGGAATAGTCCGGCAAAATATGCTCCCAGTCGATAACGGCGCCCGGCGACACATCTTCCAGACTGAAATGGGGTGTTGTCCATCCGTACAAGGTATCTTTGAGGGCCACAGGATGCTGATAATAGGTCATCACTTGTTCCACCGACGTGGCCACGCAGCCCACCAGACAACGTGTCGTACTCACACGACCGTCATCATACGTATAATAGGGGCACATCCCGTTGTAGGGAGTTTCCTGATGGCGTACCGACTGCAACAGAGGGGGTACCGCTTTTCCCGGCATGCGCGTCGTAGCCGCCGCCTCGAATGACCGTCGACGGTCGTAGGCCTTCAGCAATGCGGCCAGCGCCGGCGGGAGCGCTCCGTCCGTCAGTCTGCCCTGTTCCGAATATGCCAGTATCCCGGCCTGTCGACCACTGCCTCCCACCACCACAAAACCGTCTTCCTGTGGCTGGGTAAACAAATAATATCCGTTGTTCCGACCGCTGAGCAGCAGACGGGGCGCAACGCTTTTTGCCTTATGTTTTTTGACAACATCCCTACGGGAAAAGAACTCCCGGGCCACACCGACCGCCTCCTGATAACCGATACCGTCGGCCATCGCATGCACCGCCGACAGCCACAACAGGACAATCATCCCTAACTCTTTTCTCATAAATACGATTCTTTTATACGGCAAATGTACATGATAATTTTCAGAATCATACCTCTATCGCACAAATATCTCCGGCTTTTCTGTGCATTCTCCGCCTACGGCAGCCTCCTCCGAAAGCCTCTTCGGCCTCTTTATCAGCGATAAAGGGGAACGCCCGCATCTGCCGTGCACAAAAAGAGCCGCTCCCCGCACGCGGGAAACGGCTCTCTTGCAAGATGTGAGTTAAAATAATTAAATTAACCGCCGAAGTTATCATACATGATACTTTCCGGTTCCACACCCAGACCGTCAAGCATATTGACGACGGCTTTGGACATCGGACCCGGTCCGCACATGTAATATTCTATATCTTCGGGAGCTTCGTGATTCTTCAGATAAGTTTCCAACATCACTTGATGAACGAAACCGGCCGTATACTTCACGCCGGCTGCGTCCGCAGCGGGATCGGGACGGTCCAAGGCCAAGTGGAAGTGGAAATTGGGATATTCCTTCTCCAGTCCGAGGAAATCTTCCAAATAGAACACCTCGTTCAACGCACGTGCCCCATAGAAATAATGCATCTCGCGGTCGGTCGTATGCAACGTCTTGGTCATGTGCATGATCTGTGCACGCAACGGAGCCATACCGGCACCACCGCCCACCCAGATCATTTCTTTCTTGCTGTCGAAATGCGGATGGAAATCGCCGTAAGGACCGCTCATAATCACCTTGTCACCCGGTTTCAACGTAAAGATGTAGGAAGAGGCTATACCCGGATTCACATCCATGAAACCGCTCCGGTCGGCTTTAAACGGCGGAGTGGCGATACGCACGGTAAGCATGAACACGTCGCCTTCGGCCGGATAATTGGCCATAGAATATGCACGGATGGTGGGTTCGGTATTCACGCACTTGAGCGGGAAAAGACCGAACTTCTGCCATGCAGGCAGGTATTCGTCACCGATCAAGCTCTTGTCGATGTCCTTATCGTAATCCATCGAGAATGCCGGAATCTTGATCTGGGCGTACGAACCGGGCAGGAAGTCCATGTGGGCGCCTTTAGGCAGTTGCACCTTGAACTCCTTAATGAAAGTAGCCACATTCTTGTTGCTGATGACAGTACATTCGTACTCTTTCACACCCATAACCGATTCGGGCACCTTGATCTGCAAATCACCTTTCACCTTGCACTGGCAACCCAGACGCCAATGGTCTTTCACTTGTTTGCGCGTGAAATGTCCTTTTTCCGAATCAAGGATTTCACCGCCACCTTCAACAACCTGACATTTGCACTGGCCGCAAGAACCTTTTCCACCGCAGGCCGAAGACAGATAGATGCCTTGCTCGGAAAGCGTGGAGAGCAAAGTGCCGCCCTGTGCCACGGAAATCGTTTTGTCACCGTTGATCGTCAGGTTGACATTTCCGCTGGGCGACAAAAATTTCTTAGCTACCAGCAAAATGATAACCAAGAGGATAATCGTTACCAGGAATACTCCTATACTTGTCAAAATAAAATTCATATCCATTGTTTCCATTCCTCCCCCATTAAATATTCAAACCTGAGAAACACATAAAGGCCATAGCCATCAGACCTACGGTAATGAAGGTAATACCCAGACCTTGCAACGGTTTGGGCACATCTGTATAGGCCATCTTCTCACGGATAGCGGCCAGCGAAACAATCGCCAGCAACCAACCGATACCGGATCCCAGCGCATAAGCAAACGAATCCCAGATGCTGCCGATAGCCTGTGTGCTCGTTGCCGGGTCCATCGTAATGCGCTGCTGCATAAACAAAGAGGCACCCATAATGGCACAGTTTACGGCAATCAACGGCAAGAAAATACCCAAAGCGGCATACAGCGAGGGCGAGAAACGCTCAACAGCCATCTCAACCAATTGCACAATACCGGCGATCACAGCAATAAACAGAATAAAAGCCAGATAAGTCAGATCTATACCCAAAATACCGTCTTCCGCCAGCACCTTGGTCTGTAACAGGTAATCCACCGGCACCGTCACCAGCAACACAAAGGTTACGGCTATACCGAGCCCCATCGCTGTCTTCACATTCTTGGATACGGCCAGATAAGAACACATACCCAGGAAGAAAGCGAAAATCATATTGTCCACGAAGATAGAGCGGACAATCAAATTAATAAAATGTTCCATAATTCTTTCTCTATATTATAATCGTATGTGTATCCGGTTACTTTTTCTCCTTGCCTTCATTCATGGCTCTATGCACCCAGATGAAACAGCCCACAAGGATCAACGCCATAGCCGGCATCGTCATCATACCGTTGTTCATATAACCGCACGCATAAAAACTGTCCGGCAGGATCTGAAAGCCTGCCAGGCAACCGCTGCCGAAGAATTCACGAACGGCACCGACCACAACCAGCACGAAAGCATATCCCAAGCCATTGCCCACACCGTCGAGAAAGCTCTCCCACGGCCCGTTCATCATGGCAAACGCTTCCAGACGTCCCATAAGAATACAGTTGGTGATAATCAAACCGACATATACCGAGAGCTGTACGCTCACATCATAAGCAAAGGCTTTCAGGCACATGCTCACGATAGTCACCAAAGCAGCCACAACAACCAATTGTACGATGATACGGATACGATTCGGTATCGTCTTACGGATCAAAGAAATAATCACATTGGAAAAAGCGGTGATGACAGTAACGGACAGTCCCATCACGATGGCCGGCATCAATTGCGAGGTCACCGCTAACGCAGAACATATACCCAACACCTGAATGGCGATAGGGTTGTTCAAATTCAGAGGCGACGAGAAAACTTCTTTATTCTCTTTAGAAAACAACTTACTCATGTATGTTCCCTCCCGTATTATTCATTAGTTGTTAAAAAAGTCATGTATCTGCTTAGGCATTCGTGAAGCATATTGTTCACACCGTCGCTCGTAAGGGTAGCACCGGTAACGGCGTCACAACGGCTGTCAGTTGATAATCCCTGTACATCCTTGCCCTTCTTCACTACACTCAAGGCTACGGCGTCACCGCTTTCGGTTTGCACCTTCTTGCCTTCGAATTGCTTCTGGAAGCCTTCATACTCCGTTATGCGAGCACCCAAACCGGCCGTCTCGCCTTTATGAGAGAAATAAGCTCCGTACACCGTGTTCTTATCGGCATTCAAGGCAATGTAGCCCCAGATACCGTCCCACAGACCTTTACCGGTCATCGGTATGACGTACTTTGTTTCTCCATTCACCTGGCAAATATACAACGGTAGGTTCTCGGTTGAGATGTTCTTGTCCTGTACATTGAAACCGGCCTGGTCCTTGCCCGTGCCTTCATTCACTATAGAACCGTCGGACTTGATAATTTGATCGGCCTGAATCACTTCGCTATATTTGTTCTCAACTTCACTCTTATCGACGCCGCGAATATTCAGGGCCGCCAAAATCTGGTTCTTCTTGTCGATACGGACATTTGCTTCCGACTTGGAGGCCAAAGCCAGAGAGAAATACGCCAGCAAGAACGCTACGACAATCACTAGTCCGCATGCATATAATATGGTATAGACATTGCTGTTTGTATCAATACCCTTTTTCGTTTTAACGGTTGCGGCGCCATTTTCTTCCACAATCTCCTCAAACTCCGAAGCCGGGGCCTGGCAAACCGGACATTTCTCGGGAGCTGCATCCCCTTCGTGTACGTAACCGCACACTTTACATTTGAATTTCTTTGTAGCCATTCTCCTTCTTATTTAATTGCGCGTTTGGCACGTTTATCAATATTGCTCTGAACCACATAATAGTCTATCAGCGGAGCAAACACATTCATCAGCAAGATAGCCAACATCATACCTTCGGGATAACCGGGGTTAAGCACGCGGATAATGACGGCCATTGCACCGATAAGAAAACCGTAAATGTATTTACCGGTCTCCGTACGGGCGGAAGTAACGGGATCTGTTGCCATAAACACGGCACCGAAACAGAAGCCACCCACAACCAAGTGCTGATAGAAAGGCATCTGTGCCGCGTAATTGCCTTCCAGTTGACAGGCGTTGAAAATCAATCCCATCACGATACCGCCGGCAAATACACTAAACATCGTTTTCCAACTGGCAACACCGCTCCACAACAGGATGAGCGCTCCCAGACCGATGGCAATTACACTGGTCTCACCGATTGAGCCGGGAATAAGACCGATGATCTGATCGCACAAACCTGACGACAAGTCGGGCCCTGTGGCAATCTGCCCTAAAGGAGTGGCGGCGGTAAAGGTGTCCGGCAAGTCGTTACCCAAGCCCAGAATGCTATTGCGAGCTACCCAACAGGTATCTCCGCTCATGGCCGACGGATAAGAGAAGAACAGGAAAGCACGAATGATCAGCGCCACATTAAAGATATTCATGCCGGTGCCACCAAATACCTCCTTGGCAAAAATCACGGCAAAAGCGCAGGCCACAGCCAGGATCCACAACGGACACTCTACAGGCACAATCAAAGGAACGAGCATACCGGTCACCAAATAACCTTCCTGTATTTCCTCGTTCTTCCACTGAGCCACCACGAACTCAATTCCCAATCCTACGATATAAGACACCAATATCTTAGGCAACACAGCCAGGAAACCGAAACCGAACATTTCGATAAAGCTCCCTTCCACACCTGCTGCCCTATAGTTCTGAAAACCGACATTGTACATACCGAACAAAAGGGCCGGCATCAAAGCGATTACCACAAACGACATGATACGCTTGCTGTCTATAGCATCATGAATGTTTACTCCCGATTTCGAAGTCGCATTCGGTACGAACAGGAATGTTTCGAAACCATCGAATACGGAACGGAATGCGTGAAGCTTGCCTCCCTCCTCAAAGTTCGGCTTTATTTTATCAAGATAATTTCTTAACGCGTTCATTATAATAATGTAATATAAAGTTATTAGCTAAAGCGCGGGTCAAGCCATCTCCTTACGAAGCATGTCCAGTCCCTCGCGGACGATACGCTGTACCTCCAGTTTGGAAGAATCGATAAATTCGCACAGGGCGAAGTCCTCGGGAGCCACTTCATAGATACCCAGCGCCTCCATACGGTCAATATCTCCCGTAATGATGGCCTTAACCAAATAAGCCGGATAGATATCCATCGGGAACACACGATTATACTCGTTGCTCATAATCATGTGGCGTTCGCCGCCTTTAATACGGGCGTCGATCACGTATTCGCGTTTCTTTCCGAAAAGCCAGCTGAAATAGGAGCGGCTGGTGGAGAACTCATTGAAACGGGGCATAATCCAACCCAGCATTTCATGTACATCATCACCTTCGGGAATCACATTGATCTCCGTGACATGCGCACCCAGAAAACCGTCGGTCGTGGTCTTCACACCGGTCAGTACATTACCGTTGATAATACGCAAATGCTTGTCTGTGGCGGTGTTTCCGCTCAACAGAGTCGTCAATTGCTGGCCCACTTTCACCTGAGCATAACCGGTCTTCTTCACTTCGGAGCCGGCCAATGCGATGGTACGGATCAAATCCACCTTGCCGGTATTGAACAGACGTCCGATGAAAATCACCTCTTCCGCTCCGAGTGTCCAAACCACCTCGCCCTTGTTAACGGGGTCTACATGATTGATCTGCACCCCCACATTTCCGGCCGGTGCCGGTCCGTCGAACACGGTCACTGTCACATTTTTTGCCGCCGTCAGCGCCGGTGATTGCTGTCCGGCACTCACACCGAGATGGGTTTTAGCCATTTTAGCCAATGCGTCGAGGCCGGTCTGAAAATCCCGTTCCTGTCCGGCCAGGACATATTCAAAGTCAGCTGCCAACGGCATGGAACTGAAAGCCGACACAAAGATGGCCTTCGGCGTATCGTCCGGGCAAGCCGTCACATCGTAAGGACGTTGTTTGAAGAATGCGAACAGACCCGTATTCAACAATACCTCCTTAACGGCTTCACCGGTCATTGCAGACACGTCTTTCTTGCCAAAGTCAACATACTGTTGTTCCGCATCCGCCGTCACCTGCACACTAAGCACCTTACGACGTTCGCCGCGTTCTACCAGAGAGACAGTGCCGCTGACAGGAGAAACAAACTTCACAGAAGGATGATTTTTGTCTACGAACAAAGCATCCCCGGCCTTGACCACATCATTCTCTTTTACCACCACTTTAGGCTTCACTCCCGTAAAATCATCGGGAACAAGCGCATACTTTCCGGGGCTTTTCACCGAAATCTTTTCTTTTCCGGCTTTTCCTTTGAGATTAATGTCTAGGCCTTTACGTAATTTGATTACATTTGCCATATATTTTGATTATAAAACGGTTTTAATTAAAACAGCGCAAAATTACATAAAATTAAAGAGAAAGTGAAACGTTTGTGAAAAGAAAATCGTAATTTTGTATTCACTAAACGCATTTTTTATCAAAAAGGTAAAGAAAATAGTGCGATGGATAGTAGGCCTTGTCGCCGGCACCTATCTGGTATTGATTGTACTGCTGAACATACCTGCCGTACAAAGGCGTTTTGCTGCTTATACCGCCGCTCAACTTTCTTCGCAATTGAAAACGGAAGTGCGCATCGGGAATATAAATCCCGGATTGCTTAACCGAATCATTATCGATGACTTACTGATACGCGACCGTCATCGTAAAGACATGCTGAAAGCTACCCGTCTGGCAGCCAAATTCCAGATATGGCCGCTGTTTCATGGAAAAATCATTATCGATCATGTTCAGTTATTCGGGTTTCACATCAACCTGTACCGGCGTTCGGCCGAAGAAGAACCGAACTACCGGTTCCTTCAGGATGTTTTTGCCTCGAACGACACCACGCAAAGCCGTCTCGACCTGCGTATCAATTCCATCCTTATCAGCCGGGGCAGCCTGCGGCATGATCTTTATTACCGCCCCTTTACTCCGCATCGTTTCAATCCCGCCCATCTACAGTTGAGCGAGCTAAGTTTCAGCGCATCGCTAAAAGCCTTGTCGAACGACACGGTCAACTTCCGAATAAAGAAACTCTGCTTCAAAGAGCAATCGGGCCTGGAACTGCAAAAAATGAAACTGAAATTCAATGCCACTCCCCGCTATGCCGAATTGTCGGAATTGGAACTGGCTTTGCCGAACACCAGCATCAAACTGGATTCCCTCACGGCCCATTACGACGGCCTTCCCTCTTCCGCTTCCCGGACCGCCTGGTTGCAGTCTTTACGTTATACCGGCCTATTGGAGCCTTCGCACATCACCCTGTCGGACCTGTCGTGCTTCGCGCCCGCCCTCAAACATTTCGACGCTCCGCTGTATCTCCGTGCCCGTTTCAACGGATCGCCCCGCCTGACCGCCGTCGAAGACCTCCACGTATGCAGCCGCGACCGGGACATTGATCTGAATGCCAGCGCCAAAATCGACTTTTTATCCGACAAGCAAAACGGCATTTCACTGACCACACAAATCCGGGATTTCACTCTTAAAACTTCCGTTCAAGAATTCCTGACCCGGAATCTGACCGGACGGCCCGGACGGATGTACGAGCAGTTGAAACGACTGGGCGACATCCGCTACCGGGGCACAGCCACCTACGGCAAACACCTGATCACCGCCGACGGCGAATGGCAGACCTCCGCAGGAACGTTAACTGCAACCGGAAGTCTGACAGACTATAATGTGCTGGAAGCCCACATACGGGGAGACGCTTTCCGTCCGGGCAAACTATCAGCCCCAGCCCGGGAAAAGAATTTGCCGGAAAGCCTATCGTTCAATCTGGATTTCAGCGGCAAGCTGAAAGAGAACGGGCACCCGAATCTTCAGGTCTACGGGAAAATAAAAGAACTGACTTACAGAAAATACCGCTATCAGAACATCCATCTCGACCTGGCCTACCGCCACCAAGGATTCCGGGGTATGCTGCGCTGGGACGACCCGAACGGCCGCATACGGATTGAAGGGGAAGTCAATCCCGCCTCTCCGCAACCGTTTGCCAAAGTCACGGCCCATGTGAGCACGCTCAATCCGCATGCCTTGCATCTCACCGCCGCATATCCCAACACCCGTTTTTCGGGCGTTGTCCAGACCGATCTGTATGGGAAATCGGCAGAAACCGCCAGCGGTAACATCCGTCTTTCGGATTTTCGGATGCAGACAGCCGAAGGGGAATATCATCTCAACGACATCCGGCTGGAAAGCGCCCCCGAGGCCGAAAGCAAGCATCTGCGCCTGTACAGCGATTTCTTTACGGCAGAGATAGACGGATCGTTTCATTACCACACCTTGGCCGCTACGGGAAAAAACCTGCTGCAACGGCATCTCCCCTCGCTTTTCCCCGACGACCTACCGCCGGTACCGACAACAGACAGCCTGCATTTCAGCCTGCGGATCCTGAATGCCGAACCGCTACAGAAAATCGGTGCCATCCCCTTATATATTCCCGAACCGGGATACATCCGGGGTTGTCTGAACGGTCGTACAGGCGAATGCTCTTTGACGGGAAGCATCCCCGAGCTGGAATACGACAACGAACGGTTAAGCGACATACGGTTGTCCGGGAAAAGCCATTTCGGGAAAGCGCAGGCCGACCTTACTTTCCTGCGCCTGATGAGTAAAAAGCAAGTACTGTTCGGGCTGTCGGCTTCTGCCGAAAACGACCGGCTGAACACCGACGTATCATGGGACAACCGCCAACCGGTGAAACATACGGGCATATTGTCCACCACCACGCAGTTCTTCAAAAACGACCCGCCATACCTGAAAGCCGTCACCCGCATAAACCCGACCCAAGTGATCATCAACGATACGGTATGGAACGTACATCCGGCTACCGTCTGCTTGCACCACGGAAGCATCGCCATCGACAGTTTCTTTGTCTCGCAATCCGATCGCCACTTGGGGATAAACGGCACACTGACACGCGACGCTACCGACTCGCTCGTTGTCGATCTCAAGGATATTAACCTGCAATATGTGTTCAACATCATCAATTTCCACGCCGTAGAGTTCGGCGGTGAGGCCACCGGCCGCGTATATGCCCGCCAACTGTTCAAAGCCCCGGAAATGGATGCCCATCTCCACGTACAGAACTTCACGTTCAACGACGGATACATGGGAAACATGAACGTATACGGGAAATGGGACAAAGAGAAGAAAGCCATTTTCCTGCGGGCGCAAATGAACGATCCGGCCGAACACCACACCACACTCGTGGACGGCACCATCGCACCGGGACAAGGCCCCGACCGAGGCCTCGACCTGAACATACGCACCGAACGCATCAACCTGTATTTCCTGAACAAATTCACATCGGGAATCTTCACTGACTTCAAGGGAAGGGCCTCGGGATGGGCACGCGTGTTCGGTCCTTTCAAACAGATCAACGTGGAAGGCGACCTCAAGGTGGAGGAGGCCCGCATGAAGGTGGACGTGCTTAATGCCGACTACCACCTGACAGGCGATTCGGTAATCTTACGTCCCGACAATATATGGATCCAAAAAGCCAGAGCCTACGACAACGAAGGCAACCCGGAGCGCAACGATCATTACGCCGTAGTGGACGGCTGGATGCACCACGAACATTTCTCGAACATGCAGTACCGGTTCGACATTGAAGCACACAACGTGCTGGGATACGACCGGCGCACATTCGGCGACGAAGTATTCCACGGCACCGTCTATGCCAGCGGTCGGGTCCGGCTGAACGGGCGTCCCGGCGAACTGAATGTGGACATCGACGCCCACCCGGAAAGGCATACCGTTTTCGTATACAACGCATCGTCCCCGGAAACGATCACCGACAATCAGTTCATACGTTTCCGTACGGCATCCTCCGCTACGGAAGAAAACACACCGTATGCCGAAAACAAGAACATGCCCCTGCCTCTGCCTGAGGAGGAGAACACCACCGACATGCGCATTAATTTCGTGCTGGACATCACCCCCGACGCCACCATGAAAATTCTCATGGACGCCAAAGCCGGAGACTACATTGCCTTGAACGGATACGGAAAGATGCGGGCCAGCTACTACAACAAAGGACGTTTCCAGATGTACGGGACCTATCGGGTAAGCGACGGCATGTACAAACTCTCGGTACAGGACGTCATACGCAAGGATTTCAAATTCAGGCCGGGCGGAACGCTCACTTTCGGCGGAGAGCCGTATCAGGCCGACCTGAATCTGCAGGCCGTATATACCGTGCCGTCGGTTTCCTTGAACGACCTGAGTTCGCGCGCCACCTTCAGCCAGTCTAATGTACGTGTGAATTGCATCATGAATCTGGGAGGCAAGGCACAAAGCCCGCAAATCTCGTTCGACTTCGACATCCCCAACGTAAACGAAGACGAGAAGCAAATGGTGCGCAGCCTTATCAGCACCGAAGAGGAGAAGAACATGCAGATCATCTATCTGCTGGGTATCGGACGTTTCTACACATACGACTACAACAACACGGAACAAAGCCAGTCCAGCCTGGCCATGAAATCCCTGCTCTCCTCTACCCTGTCGGGACAACTCAACCAGGCATTGTCCACGCTCATAGGCAACAGCAACTGGAATTTCGGCACCAACCTGAGTACCGGAGATACGGGCTGGAGCGACATGGATGTGGAAGGACTGTTGTCGGGGCGCCTGCTCAACAACCGGTTGCTCATCAACGGTAATTTCGGTTACCGCGACAATCCGGCCGCCGCCTCGAACTTTGTCGGTGATTTCGACCTTCAATGGCTGCTTACCAAGAACGGAAACATCAGCCTTAAGGCGTACAGCGAGACAAACGACCGTTACTTTACCAAATCGGCCCTCACCACACAAGGTATCGGCCTGCTGTTTAAAAAGGACTTCAACAACTGGCGCGAACTGTTCCGACGCAAACACCGCCGCACCGCCGCTCCGGCCGACACCACGCAGTCCGCCGACCGATAACCGGACGAAGGGGTATCCAAGACGTTTGCATCATTCGGAAAAAAGTATTATATTTGCCGTTAGAAAATTCGAAAACGCACTATAGAGAAATGAATCGTCCGGTAAAAAAAATGACAATAACACCGTCATCCGAAGCCTCGCCACGGCGCATCGGATAGTCGTACGACGCACGTTATCGTCGTGTATCGGAATCTCCTTTTAACGCGCTCTCCCCCTTTTTCGCACTGCCAAAAGGGGGAGAGCGCGTTTTTTGTCCGGCACCGGAAGAAAACGTGGCGCTCGCCGCATCTTCCGCTCCTGCGCACCACGTTCATTCGTGGTGCAGGCCCCGTTGTTCAGCGCTGCTCATGCCATACGGACGAAGCCTGGATGGATGTCCGACAGCCCCCCGGAAACACAAAAAGACGGCCTTCCCCAAGCCGTCTTTTCATCCTAAAGTGTAAAAATTCTTACGCATTCATCCCGGGCATCATCCGACTGATATATTTACCGATAATGTCGAACTCGATGTTCACCACCGAGCCGGGCTGCAACGTATGGAAATTAGTATGTTCGTAGGTATAGGGGATGATACATACCTGAAACGAGCAGTCGGTAGGGTTGCACACCGTCAGGCTGACTCCGTTCACCGTAACGGACCCTTTGTCTACCGTAAGATAACCGCGACGGGCCATCTCGGGATTCGCTTCGTAGGTAAACGTATACACATAACTTCCCTCGGCATCCTGCACATCGGTGCATCGGGCCGTCTGATCCACGTGCCCCTGCACAATATGCCCGTCCAACCGGCCGTTCATCAGCATGGAGCGCTCCACATTCACCTTGTCTCCCACCTTGAGCAGTCCCAGATTCGAACGGTCG
The DNA here is from genome assembly GCA_910584955.1 of uncultured Paraprevotella sp. Taxonomy (GTDB): domain Bacteria; phylum Bacteroidota; class Bacteroidia; order Bacteroidales; family Bacteroidaceae; genus Paraprevotella. The sequence continues at coordinate 14,361 of CAJUDC010000020.1, forward strand.
AGCGTCTCTTTCATCGCCGTCACGGTATAGGTCCGCCCGTCTATACGTACGACCGTGAGGCACACTCCGTTATGAGCAATGCTCTGATCAATCTTCAACTCGCCGGCAAAAGAACATTCCAGCGTAAAGTGCATGTTTTCCTTTTCCTTTTCCACCGCCGTAACCACGGCGAACTCTTCTACAATACCTGAGAACATAACGAATCTGTTTTAAAGATGTTAACCAATGACAATAACGCAAAGATACAAAGATTTCATAGATATTTTCCCTGTATTCGTCGAAAAAAGGAAAAAGAATGGCCGGCAGGTGTTCCCGAAACAGGGCATTATGCTTATTTTTGCACACGGAAACCTGACACTCATGAAGCAGAAAAAAATTTTCATTGCAGCCGTCGCTCTGCTGGCTCCGCTGGGAGGACAAGCACAGAAAGCAGCCGACTGGACGTTGCAGGACTGCATCGAATACGCCTTGGAACACAACATCCAACTGGGCAAAAGCCGCATAGCGGAAGAGGAAAGCGAGATAGACAGAAAACAGAGCCGCGCGGCCCTGTTTCCCAGCCTGTCGTTCAGCATGACCCAAAGCCTGCAATACCGTCCGTTGCAGCAGGAGCCGAGCAACATCGTGACCAACGGCATGGCCACCAGTTCGAGCCACAAACTGACGGAGAACGGCAGTTACGGTCTGAACGCCTCATGGACGGTATGGAACGGAGGCGCCAACCGGAAAACCGTCCGGGCACAAGAACT
>CAJUDC010000020.1:15119-25793 GCA_910584955.1 uncultured Paraprevotella sp.
GCCGGACGCATCGCAACGCTCCAGACCCGGGAGACGGCCAACAGCATCCAGGAACAGATCGCCCGGCTCTATGTGCAGGCCCTCTACTCGCAAGAAGCCGAAAAGGTGAACGAAAAACTGTGTGAAACCGCCGAACGGCAATACCAAAGAGGGGTGGAGATGAAGAACGAGGGATTGCTGGCTTTGGCCGACCTCGCCCAGCTGGAAGCCCAGCTGAGCAGCAGCCGTTACGATGTGGTCAATGCCCGCACCCGGACAGCCGATTACAAACTGCAACTGAAAAAGTTATTAGAGATTGACGCCGGACAGCGTTTCAACATCGCATCCTCGCTACCGGCCGACGAAGCCGCCCTTTCTCCTCTCCCCGCACAGGCCGAAGTGCGGGAACAGGCGCTGAAGACACGGCCCGAAATACAAAGCGGCGAACTCGGCCTTCAAGCCGCCGACATGAACGTGGCCATCGCCAAAGCCGGTTTCTATCCCACCCTGTCGCTCAACGCAGGCCTGGGCGACAGTCATTACAGCGGAAGCCGGTCGAACGCAGGAGAGCAGATGAAACAGAACCTGAGCGCATCGGTAGGTGTGACCGTATCCGTTCCGATTTTCGACAATCGCCGCAACAGAAGCACCCTGGAAAAAGCACGGCTGGCACAAGCCAGCGAACGGCTGGACCTGCAGGAACGGCGCAACACGCTGTCGGCCACCATCGAAGAATACTGGCTTAACGCTTACAACAGCCAACAGCAGTTCATGGCGGCCCGTAGTAAAGTGCAAAGTATGCAGACCAGCTACCAACTGCTGGACGAGCGGTTCAAGAACGGTCTGACGAACATCGTAGAACTGATGACCGGTCGGGACAACCTGCTCGCGGCCCTGCAAGAGCAATTGCAAAGCAAATACACCGCCATCCTGAACCTGCAACTGCTCGGTTTCTACCAAGGAGATCCCATCCGATTATAACCCTAATGAGATAAAGAACACACGATATGAAAACCATGCAACGAAACATGATCGTCGGAGCAGCCGTAGCGGCTGTTGCCGGAACCGTATACCTGCTGTGGCCTTTCGGCCAACCGCAGCACACCGTCAGTTACGAAACCGCCGCCGCCGAAAAAGCCGACATACGCAGCAGTGTGACGGCCACCGGAACCATCGAACCCGTCACCAAAGTGGAGGTAGGTACGCAGGTGTCCGGTATCGTAAGCAAAATTTATGTGGATTACAACAGCATCGTAAAAGCCGGTCAGGTAATCGCCGAACTGGACAAGACAAACCTGACCAGCGAGCTGAACAGCGCACGGGCCAACCAGGCTGCGGCACAAAGCGAACTGGACTACCAGACGGCCAACTACAACCGTTACAAGAACCTGTACGACAAGGGCCTCGTCAGCGCCAATGACTACGAAACCGCACGTCTTTCGTTCCGTAAAGCCCGTCAGACCGATATCACCGCACAGGAGAATGTAAAAAAGGCGGAGACGAATCTGGGCTACGCCACCATTACTTCGCCCATCGACGGTGTGGTGCTGAGCAAGGCGGTGGAAGAAGGACAGACCGTAGCCGCCAGTTTCAGCACACCTACATTGTTCACTATCGCACAGGACCTGACCGACATGCGTGTCATAGCCGACATCGACGAGGCGGACATCGGTAACGTGAAAGACGGTCAACGCGTCACCTTTACGGTGGATGCTTTTCCCGACGATGTTTTCCAGGGACAGGTGACACAAGTGCGCCAGGAGGCCGCCACAGAAAGTAACGTAGTGACATACGAAGTGGTGATCTCGGCTCCGAACAACGATCTGAAGCTGAAGCCCGGGCTGACAGCCAATGTCACCGTATACACCCAGGAAAAAAACAATGTTCTGGCAGTGCCCGCCAAAGCGCTCCGGTTCACTCCCAACGAACACATGCTGGCCAAAGACGAAAACATAGCCGACTGCGCAGGGAAAACGAAAGTATGGGTGCGCGAGGGCCACACGTTCCGGGCCATTCCCGTACAGACGGGAGCCACCAACGGCAGCCTCACCGAAATCACCGGCGGGCTGAAAGCCGGCACCCGGGTCCTCACCGACTACGACCTGAATGCAGAAGCCGCCCCGCAGGAACAACAGCAAAAAAATCCGTTCATGCCGGGCCCTCCGGGAAAAAACAAGAACAACAAAAAAAGATAACCACCGGTAGCAAGCATGGAAAACAAGAGTAAGAAAACAGTCATTGAGCTAGACAATGTGCGCCGCGACTTCGTCGTAGGTTCCGAAACCGTGCATGCCCTGCGAGGCATCTCCTTCAAGATCCACGAAGGTGAGTTCGTCACTATCATGGGCACCTCGGGTTCCGGCAAATCCACCCTGCTCAACCAATTGGGCTGTCTGGATACTCCCACCTCCGGCGAGTACTACCTGGACGGCATCTCCGTACGGGCCATGAGCAAATCGCAACGCGCCAAACTGCGTAACCGAAAGATAGGCTTCGTGTTTCAGAATTACAATCTGCTGGCCAAGACAACGGCTGTAGAGAATGTGGAACTGCCCTTGATGTACAATCCGGCCTACAACGCCCGCCAACGTCGCGAAGCGGCAGTAAAGGCCCTGGAGGCCGTAGGACTGGGCAACCGCCTGTATCATAAAAGCAATCAGATGTCCGGCGGACAGATGCAACGTGTGGCCATCGCCCGAGCACTGGTAAACAATCCGGCTGTGATTCTGGCCGACGAAGCCACCGGCAACCTGGACACGCGGACCAGTTTCGAGGTGCTTGTGCTGTTTCAGCGCCTATATGCCGAAGGACGCACCATCATCTTCGTCACCCATAATCCCGAAATAGCCCGATACAGCAGCCGCAATATCATGCTGCGCGACGGCAAAATACGCGAAGACGTAGTGAACACGAACATCCTGTCGGCCGCCGAAGCACTGGCCGATCTGCCGTTGCCCCAGGACGACTGAACCGAACGCATCCGGGAGTCTTATCCCGGTAAAGAAACGAATAGTGTACGACCATGAATTTTACAAACCTCATAAAAGTGGCTCTTAAAGCCATCGCCAGCAACAAGTTCCGTTCTTTCCTGTCCATGCTCGGCATCATTATCGGAGTGGCGGCTGTCATTATCATGATGGCTATCGGACAAGGGTCCAAGGAAAGCATCCGGCAAAACATCTCGCAAATGGGTACGAACATCATTATGATCCGTCCCGGAGCCGACATGCGGGGAGGGGTACGTCTGGATCCCAGTGCCATGCAGACACTGAAAGCCGAAGACTATCTGAGTATCCGCGACGAAACGAAATTCGTCACTTACGTCAGTCCCGAAGTCTCCAGTTCCGGGCAGGCCATCTACGGCGCCAACAACACGCTGACTTCCGTCTACGGCGAAAGTACCGATTATCTGAGCATCAAACAATGGAAAGTGGAAGACGGCGAGATGTTTACCGAGGAAGACATCAAAAGAAGCGCCAAGGTGTGTGTGATCGGTAAAACCGTAGCCGACGAACTGTTCCCGGAAGGGACCGATCCCGTGGGGAAGACCATACGGTTCAAATCCATACCGTTCCGCGTGGCGGGTGTACTTAAATCGAAAGGATATAACAGCTTCGGCATGGATCAGGATAACCTTATCCTTGCACCGTATACCACCGTCATGAAACGCATCCTGGCCCAAACCTGGTTTAATTCGATTAACTGCTCGGCCGTCACGGAGGAAAGAACCGATGAAGCCATTGAAGAACTGACCGGCATACTGCGCCGCAACCACAAACTGAAAGACGGAAGCGACGACGATTTCACCATACGGTCGCAGCAGGAAATGATGGACACCATGTCCTCCACGATGGATACGATAACCGTCATTCTGGTGGTGGCCGCCGCTTTTTCCCTTCTGGTAGCCGGCATCGGTATCATGAACATCATGCTGGTGTCTGTTACCGAACGCACCCGGGAGATCGGCCTGCGCATGTCGGTCGGCGCACGCGGCATCGACATTTGCAATCAGTTCCTCATCGAATCTGTGGCCATCAGCATCACCGGCGGTCTGCTGGGCATCGGCGTAGGGTATTTGGGAACACTGGTATGCGGCAGCATGGGACTGCCCACCTCCATTCCGCTGTGGAGCATAATGGTCAGCTTTGCCGTCTGTACCGTCATCGGCGTAGGATTCGGTTATTTCCCGGCCCGGAAAGCGGCCAAGATGGACCCCATCGAGGCCATCCGTTACGAATAGGTACCTCCCAAAGGTAATATATATAATATGAGAAACTACCCCACCTGCCGTTCCGGTTCACTTGAAACGTTCATTCATCTACTGGTATGGATCTTTCTGTTCGGCCTCCCGCACATGATGATGATGCGGGAAGGCATTGTCCAGCCTTGGTACAAAATGCTTTACATGCTGGGGGCACCGCTCCTTCTGGCCGGTGTGTTCTATCTGAACTACCTCGTACTTGCGCCCCGGCTGCTGCTCCGCCACAAAATCAAACGCTATCTGTCGGCCAATATCGCCACAATGATCACGGCTTTTGTCCTGCTCCAAGGATGGTTCTGGACGATGGATCATCTGCCCGCTCTCGCCGTTCGGGCGCCCCAAGGTCCTGCCACGGAAAACACCGTCGCAAGCCCTCGCAAACCTACTGACGAACAAGAACGCACGACGGCAAGCCCGTCGGAACCGGATCACGCCCCGGCCCCGCACAAAGGCGCCCCGCATAACGAAAAAGGCCAACGACAGCGACCCGATACGGTGAGCGTCATCCTGTTTCGCCTCCGCGATCTGATGCTATATGCCTTTGCAGCGGCGTTGGCAGCCGTCATCCAGATGAGCCGACAATGGCACCGCGCCGAGCTGCGCCGCAAAAAGGCGGAACTCAAACAGACCGAGACGGAACTGCAAAGCCTCCGCAACCAAATCAACCCGCACTTTCTGCTCAACACCCTCAACAATATCTATGCACTCATCGCCTTCGATACCGAAAAGGCACAACAGGCGGTTCTGGATCTGAGCAAACTGCTGCGTCACCTTCTGTATGAAAACAAGGAGATATATACCGATCTGAACAAGGAGATCGAATTTCTTCGCAACTATGTGGAGTTGATGCGCATACGGCTATCGGAACACATCGAGCTGGACTTCCAGACCGACGTGCCGCCGGAGAACAACCTGCGCATCGCACCGCTCATCTTCATCTCGCTCATCGAAAATGCTTTCAAGCACGGCATCAGTCCTACGGCTCCCAGCTTCATCCGCATACATATCGAGGCCGATCCAGAAAGCGGTCGCATCACCTGCCGCACCTGTAACTCGAACTTCCCCAAACGAAGCAACGACATCAGCGGAAGCGGCGTAGGACTGAAACAGGTGCAGCGACGGCTCGACCTCATTTATCCGCACCACTACCGGTGGGACAAAGGCGTAGACAACGACACGTCGTGCTATCACTCCGTATTAACCATCGAAACCACACCGTAACATGCCGATTAAATGTGCCATCATCGACGACGAGCCGCTGGCTCGCGACCTATTGGAAAGTTATGTGAACCGCACCCCGTTCCTCTCGTTGGAAGGTAAATACAGCAGCGCCATAACCGCATTGAAAGACGTCGGGGAGAAACAAATCCGACTGCTCTTTCTCGACATACAGATGCCGGACATGAACGGCATGGAGTTTTCCCGCCTCATACCGCCCGAAACACGCATCATCTTTACCACGGCCTTTCAACAGTATGCCGTGGACGGCTTTCGCGTGAACGCGCTCGACTATCTGATGAAGCCCATCAACTACAGTGAGTTTCTGCGGTCTGCCAACAAGGCGTTGGAGTGGTTCCGCCTCACGTGCCAAACGCCGGCGGAGCCTACGCAACCCGACTTCATCTATGTGAAGTCCGACTACAAACTTGTACAAATCAGGTTGAACGATATACTGTACATCGAAGGCCTGAAGGACTACCTGAAAATATATGTCGAAGACCGTCCGCGCCCCATTCTCTCGCTAATCAGCATGAAAGCCATGGAAGAACGGCTACCGTCTCCGCCGTTCATGCGGGTACACCGCTCTTTCATCGTCCACACGGCCAAGGTAAAAACACTCGACAAAGGTCAGATCCTTTTCGGGAATTGCCGCATCCCCGTCTCAGACAGTTACAAAAACGATTTTTTGCAGTTCCTGGGCGAGCATACGTTGTAAAAGTTGTTAAATACCCAAATGCCGGAGATAAAGAAAGAGCGTTTTCTTTTCTTTTTCTTATTTTTGTGACCGGAATTTTAAATATTGCAGAATTTATGAAAAAATTACTCCTATCCTTATTATTATGTTTGCCCGTACTTGTACTCGCCAAAGAGAAAGACGATTCAAAATATCTGGCCGGAGCCGTACCGGAAGAGAACGGCATCGTGAAGTTCCAACAGACATTTTCGGTTCCCGGGAAGAGCAAACAGGAGATTTTTAATGTCATGTCGGCCTACGTGCAGCAGGTTGTGGACGCCGCACAGCCCGGACAACGCACACGCATCCTCCAGTCGGACGCTGCCGGTGGCGAGATCGTGGCACGCATTGAAGAATGGATGGAATTCAAAAAGAAACCGTTATATTGGGACCGTACCCGCTTCCGTTATCAACTCATCGTACAATGCTCCGACGGGAAATGCCGGATGGAGATCACCCAAATCAGCTATTACTACGAAGAAGATATGGAAGGCAACAACGGGCGGACGTATAAAGCGGAAGAATGGATCACCGACAAAGAAGCATTGAACAAGGCCAAAACCAAACTGCTCCTCGGTTCCGCCAAATTCAGACGGAAGACCGTAGACCGCGTAGAGACCCTATTCGAGACCGCCCGTGAGGCATTCGAAACACCGGTCCCGGAAAAGAAACGGGCCACACAACTCATCAAAGAATAACGTCCGGCCTGCCCCTGTGCCGCCGGCTCCCATAAACGATCTTGTCTTTCCCGGAATATTCATTCCGAAAAGCACAAGATCGTTTTCTTTTTATCTTCATCACCTCACGAAGTCCTACTACACACTTTTACCTAAAGTGTGCAAACCTGTTTAAAAACCCGCACAAAAAGGCACAAAATGAGCAAAACGACGCACTTCATTGTCCTACAAACCGTTTCATATTAAACTATACAAGCATTTTCTTTTCTCACCTTAAAACCAAATATTTACGTAGAAAACGCCCTTTCTACGGCCTACAGAATTGCATTAAATATTCTTTAAAATGAAACTTTTCTAACGAAATTGCCAAATAATCGGTATCTTTGCCATAAGAAATAAACGAGTTAGTAACAATGGGCGTTGATGCTGAAATAAAATCATTATTGGATACAGGAAAAGTGGAGGAAGCCATCACATTTCTAACGCGGATGGTGCACCAAAACACAGCTTCGCCCGACGACAAACTATTCTATCTGCTGGGAAATGCCTACCGCAAACAATGCAACTGGCAGCAAGCCATCAACGCTTATTCCGAAGCTTGTTACCTGAATCCTGAAAGTCCGGCGGCAGAAGCCAAAGAAATGATCCTGGACATTCTGAATTTCTATCACAAAGATTTGTACAATCCCTGAGCAGACGGAAAAATAATACTATTGAAATATGAGTAAGATGAGAGGCGCTATCGTTGTGGATGAAGAACGTTGCAAAGGTTGCAACCTTTGTACCGTTGCCTGCCCGTTGAATTTACTTTCGCTTGCCGACAAGGCCGTGAACAAAAAAGGGTATCAATTCGTACGGCAGCTGGCCGCCGAACCGTGCAACGGTTGCGCATCCTGCGCCGTGGTCTGCCCGGACGGATGCATCACCGTATACAGAAAGAAAGAAGAATAAGACATATGGCAGAAGGAGAAATATTACTAATGAAAGGCAATGAGGCCATAGCCCACGCCGCCATCCGTTGCGGATGCGACGGTTATTTCGGCTACCCCATTACGCCGCAGTCCGAGATTCTGGAGACACTGGCTCTCGAAAAACCGTGGGAAACCACCGGCATGGTAGTGTTGCAGGCCGAAAGCGAAGTAGCCTCCATCAACATGGTGTACGGAGGAGGGGCCGCCGGAAAACGTACCATGACCTCGTCCTCCAGTCCCGGTATAGCCCTGATGCAGGAAGGCATTGCCTATATGGCGGGAGCGGAACTGCCCGGACTGATTGTAAACGTACAGCGCGGCGGACCCGGTCTGGGCACCATACAACCCAGCCAGTCGGACTACTTCCAAGCGACACGCGGCGGGGGCAACGGTGATTATAATGTCATCGTACTGGCGCCGGCCTCCGTACAGGAAATGGCGGATTTCGTAGACCTGTCGTTCAGATTATCATTCAAATACCGCAATCCGGCCATGATCCTAAGCGACGGTATCATCGGACAAATGATGGAAAAAGTGGTGTTGCCGCCGTTCAAGCCCCGTCGTACCGAAGAAGAAGTACGCCGGGAATGTCCGTGGGCGTCGACCGGAAGAATACGAAGCCGACGGCCCAATATCATTACCTCGTTGGAACTGGACAGTGCCAGGATGGAACAAAAAAACCTGCACCTGCAAGCCAAATACGCCGAAATACGTGAAAAAGAAGTGCGCTATGAGAAAATCATGTGCGACGATGCCGAATATCTGATCGTGGCGTTCGGCTCAGCCGCCCGCATCGCACTGAAAGCGCTGGAACTGTGTCGGGCCGAAGGTATCCGGGTGGGCCTTCTGCGCCCCATAACCCTGTGGCCGTTCCCCGACCGTGCCATTGCCGAACTGGGCCGTCAGGTAAAAGGGATCCTGAGTTTTGAGATCAACGCCGGTCAGATGATCGATGACATCCGTCTGGCTACGTTAGGCTCCACTCCCGTCGAACACTACGGCCGCATGGGAGGCGTAGTACCCGCCCCGGACGAAGTGGTAACGGCACTGAAAGAAAAAATCATACAAAAGAAATAACGTCATGAACCGCGAAGAAATCGAAAAGTTATTGGAGGAATCGGGCCGGAAAGGCAGAAAAGAGCATCACAGAGGGTTGTCGCGAGACAAAATCCGCAACCTGCTCAACATGCTGTTCCTGGCCGGAGCGGCCATAGGAATCATCCTGTATTTCGCCCTTCCCGAGAGCCGTTTTACGGGCCTTTCCGTAATAGGCATCGCCATGCTCCTGAAAATCATCGAGTTTTTTCTACGCTTTATGCTTTAATCCCGACATACGATAATGACAAAGGAGGAAATCATACAACCCGAGAACCTGGTCTACCAGAAACCGTCGCTCATGAACGACCAACCGATGCACTACTGCCCGGGATGCAGTCACGGTGTGGTGCATAAACTGGTGGCCGAGGTGATAGAGGAAATGAATATGGAAGAAAAAACAGTGGCCATCTCGCCGGTGGGCTGTGCCGTATTCGCTTATAACTACCTGGATGTAGACTGGGTTGAAGCCGCTCACGGACGGGCCCCGGCAGTGGCCAGCGCCATCAAGCGCCTCTGGCCCGACCGTCTCGTTTTTACTTATCAAGGCGACGGTGACTTGGCGTGTATCGGTACGGCCGAGACCATCCAGGCGCTGAACCGTGGCGAACATATCGCCATTATCTTTATCAACAATGCCATCTATGGCATGACGGGCGGACAGATGGCGCCCACTACACTGATGGGTATGAAAACCGCGACCTGCCCTTACGGACGTGAGGCCGATCTGCACGGCTTTCCTCTGAAGATAACGGAGATTGCCGCCACACTGGAAGGCACGAGCTACGTCACCCGTCAGGCGGTTCACAACGTTGCCGCCATCCGACGCACCAAAAAGGCCATACGAAAAGCATTCGAAAACAGTCTGACCGGTAAGGGCGCCAGTCTGGTGGAAGTCGTCTCCACGTGTAATGCCGGATGGAAAATGTCACCGGAAAAAGCCAATCAGTGGATGGAAGAGAACATGTTTCCGTTCTATCCTTTGGGCGATCTGAAAGATTTAACGAACGACTAACGCACACCGATCATGAAAGAAGAAATCATTATAGCCGGTTTCGGCGGACAAGGCGTGCTCTCCATGGGCAAGATTCTGGCTTATGCCGCCTTGATGGAAGGTAAGGAAGTGTCGTGGATGCCTTCGTACGGACCGGAACAGCGCGGCGGAACAGCGAATGTAACGGTCATTGTAAGCGAAGAGCGCATCTCGTCGCCGATCCTGAGCCGCTTCGATACGGCAGTCATTCTGAACCAACCTTCGCTCGACAAGTTCGAGGACAAAATCAAACCCGGCGGCACCCTGATCTACGACGGATACGGTATTCCCTCTCCTCCACGCCGAACCGACATCCGTGTGTTCCGCATTGACGCAATGGATGCCGCAGCCGAAATGAAAAATGTAAAAGGATTCAATATGATCGTATTAGGAGGATTGCTGCAAGTCCGTCCGTTAGTCGGAATCGACAACGTGCTGCAAGCCTTACGTAAAACCTTGCCCCTGCGGCATCATGCACTCATCCCGATGAACGAAGAAGCCCTTCACAAAGGTATGGAGATCATACGTCCGATAGAAACAAGCGAATAACAAACAACGTTTTATCGGGCACATAAACAGATAGTTTTCTTTCGTCCTCCATCAAAAAGAGGCCGACAAACGATAAAAGTGTTGCTCACCACGTTCGGACGTGGTGAGCAACACTTTTCAATGTGGTGAGCAACACTTTTCAATGTGGTGAGCAA
>CAJUDC010000021.1 GCA_910584955.1 uncultured Paraprevotella sp.
GTTCACATTGTCCCGCCGCCAGTCTCCCCGGTTCATGTTTCGTCCGTAGCGGGCATACGTCTCATCGTCGGGAATGGGTACACCCGGCACGGGATAAGGATAAAAATAATCATCCATATGAATACCGTCCACATCGTAGCGCCGAAGAATGTCTGTCACCACGCTGCATATATACGCCCGGTTTTCCGGCACTCCCGGATCAAAAAGCAATTGTCCGTCGTAAGAGAAGAAACGGTCGGGAAACCGGAAATAAGGATGTCCGGACGCCAACACCCGCGTACCTTTCGTCTTGGCTCTGTAAGGGTTTATCCAGGCGTGCAGTTCCATACCGCGTCGGTGGCATTGCTCCACCATCCATTGCAAGGGATCCCAATAGGGAACGGGCGCCTGCCCTTGCTGTCCGGTAAGATAACGGCTCCAGGGTTCCAGTGCACTTTGGTACAAAGCGTCGCCTTCCGCCCTCACCTGAAACAGAATGGCATTGATACCGGCCTGCTGCAAGGCATCGAGCTGTGCCGTAAGCGTGGTCTGCATCGCTGCCGTCCCCAGTCCGTTAAACTGATTATTCACACATTGTATCCATGCTCCGCGAAACTCACGCTTGGGAGCGGGCTGGGCCGTAGACACGACCGTTCCTGCACACAGCAGGGCGAAAAGTAATAAGGCTTTCTTCATTCCGTTTGGGTGTGTTTTCATCGCAAAGGTAGTCAAAAAAAAACAATACCCCTCCCAAGCAAACTGAAAATCTTCGGATTTCTTTCCCACCTCTTTCCGCACAACGGAACGACTTGTTTTCGCTCCCCGGACCGTCTGTCCACGTTCCGGGCCGTTTTTTCCGTCTTCCGGCCGACAAGCCTGCGCCGTAACGCGATCCTCTCTTTCCACCGTCGGAAACGCTTGATTTTAGTTTTTTTGTCCGGGTATGAAGGGCAACTATCGGCTTTTTCGTAACTTTGTCCACCAATCAAACGGGCAACGGACATGAATGATTTTATTCAAATAAAAGGAGCACGGGTAAACAACCTGAAGAATATCGACCTGAACATACCACGCGGCAAGCTGGTGGTCATTACCGGTTTGTCGGGTTCGGGAAAATCGTCGCTGGCTTTCGATACGTTGTATGCCGAAGGGCAACGACGGTATGTGGAAAGCCTTTCGGCCTATGCACGCCAGTTTCTGGGACGCATGAGCAAGCCGGAATGCGATTATATCAAAGGGATCCCCCCGGCCATTGCCATCGAACAGAAAGTGAGCAGCCGGAATCCGCGCTCCACAGTGGGCACATCCACCGAGATCTACGAATATCTGCGCCTCCTTTTCGCACGCATCGGACGCACCTTCTCGCCCGTCAGCGGCCAGGAGGTCCGCAAACATTCCACCGAAGACATCGTGGCCTGCATGCTTTCCTATTCCAAGGGAACACGCTTCACGGTGCTAGCTCCCGTCACCCTGCGCGAAGGACGGACGCTGGAGCAGCAGCTGGACATGGCTTTCAAACAGGGCTTCAGCCGGTTGGAAGCGGACGGAGCCATCGTACGCATAGAAGACTTTCTCCAGCAACTGGCCCGAAAAGACCCGACCGCCACTCAGGCACAAACCCTGTATCTGCTCATCGATCGCCTGAGCTGTGACGAGGGCAAAGACACGATAGCCCGCCTGGTGGACTCTGCCGAGACCGCCTTCTACGAAGGAGACGGACGCTGCCTGCTGCGTTTCTATCCGTCGGAAATCCTGCATTCCTTTTCCATGAGTTTCGAAGCCGACGGCATACAGTTCGAAGAGCCTACCGACAATTTGTTCGCATTCAACTCCCCCGTAGGAGCCTGCCCCGAGTGCGAAGGATTCGGACGGGTGATCGGCATCGACGAACGGCTGGTGATCCCCCACACGGAACTGAGCGTTTACGACGGGGCCGTGGTGTGTTGGCGGGGCGAAAAGATGGGCGAATGGAAAACAAGCTTCTGCCGGCAGGCGGCACGGGCGAACTTCCCCATTTTCGAACCTTACTACCAGCTTACGCAAAAACAAAAAGATTATCTGTGGCACGGCGATCCGAACGCCGGACCGGTCGAAGAGCAGGCCTGCATCGACGCTTTCTTTAAAATGCTGGAAGAGAACCAGTACAAAATCCAATATCGCGTCATGCTAGCCCGCTATCGCGGAAAGACCGTCTGTCCGCGTTGCCACGGGTCGCGTCTGCGCCCCGAGGCCAATTACGTGAAAATCGGCGGACGCTCGATTTCCGATCTGGTTGAACTGCCCGTATACGAACTGAAAAACTTCTTCGACCGGCTGGAACTGACAGAGCATGAACAACAGGTCGCCCGCCGCATCCTGACGGAAATCGGCAACCGACTGCAATTCCTGCTCGACGTAGGACTAGGTTACCTGACACTGAACCGACTGAGCAATTCATTATCGGGCGGCGAAAGCCAACGCATCAATTTGGCCACCTCGCTGGGCAGCAGCCTGGTGGGTTCGCTCTACATCCTGGACGAGCCCAGCATCGGCCTGCACAGCCGCGACACGGACCGGCTGATCCGCGTGCTGCGGCAGTTGCAAGCGTTGGGCAACACCGTAATCGTAGTGGAGCACGACGAGGAAATCATACGCGCCGCCGACTATATCATCGACATAGGGCCTAACGCCGGACGTCTGGGAGGCGAAGTCGTGTTCCAGGGGGATTTGCAGCGTCTGCTGGAAGAAAGCCCGACCGACACACAGAGCTACACCGTGAAGTATCTGACGGGGCAGGAACAGATCCCCGTACCGCCCTCCTGCCGTCCGTGGAACAATTACATCGAAGTGAAAGGCGCACGGGCCAACAACCTGCGGGGCATCGACGTAAAATTCCCACTCAACGTGATGACGGTAGTAACGGGCGTAAGCGGATCGGGAAAATCCACGCTGGTACGCGACATTTTTTACCGGGCCTTGAAACGACAGTTTGATGAAGTAAGCGACCGTCCGGGCGAGTTTCGCGAGTTGGCCGGCGACGTGAAAGCAGTGAAGGCGGTGGAATTTATCGACCAGAACCCCATCGGGAAATCCAGCCGCAGCAATCCGGTAACATACATCAAAGCGTACGACGAAATTCGCAAGCTGTTTGCCGCCCAGCCGCTATCGCGACAGATGGGTTTCACACCCGGACACTTTTCTTTCAACACCGACGGCGGACGCTGCGACGAATGCAAGGGCGAAGGCACCGTCACCGTGGAGATGCAGTTTATGGCCGACCTGGTGCTGGAATGCGAGTCCTGCCACGGCAAACGCTTCAAGCCGGAAATTCTGGAAGTGAGATTCTGCGGACAGGACATCAACGACATCCTGAACATGACCGTGAATCAGGCAGTGGAATTTTTCGAAGCCCACGCGCAAAGCAAAATCGCCCGCCGGCTGATTCCGTTGCAGGACGTAGGTCTGGGCTACATCAAACTGGGACAAGCCAGCAGCACGCTCTCGGGCGGTGAGAACCAACGGGTAAAACTGGCTTATTACCTGGGGCTGGAAAAATCGGAACCCACACTGTTCATCTTTGACGAACCGACCACCGGACTGCATTTTCACGACATCCGACGGCTGCTCCGTGCTTTCGACGCCTTGATCGAGCGGGGGCATTCGCTGGTGATCATCGAGCACAACCTGGACGTTGTCAAATGCGCCGACTATGTGATCGACCTAGGACCTGAAGGAGGAGACAAAGGCGGCAACCTGATCGTGTGCGGCACACCGCAGGAAGTGGCCGCCTGCGCGGAAAGCCATACGGGACGCTTCCTGCGCGAAAAGCTGGCGGGCCACACCTCCACTTGACAAAACGGATAAAATGTTGTATATTTGCAAACAAACAAGTCTGTCCACCGTATGAAAAAGGATATATACCGTAAATATTATGTCAAAGCTATATGCGCATTTTCCATCCGTTACGGAAGGAATACCGCAACGCATAGCCGGTAATAGATTCCTTCCCAGCCGGACCTTATCGCCCGTTCGTACTCCGAACGGGCTTTTTTATGCCTCCGACGGGCAAACGGGGTGCGCACCATCGGTAAACAGGATGCGCACGACGTTCATTCGGGATGCCGGCCCCGTGAAAACGGCATGACCGCCCCTGTTTTTCAGGAACCGGATAAAGCGTCCCACACCACAAAGCTACGTTGTTGCGTGGGGAAAAAACCGCATTACGGCCATCCTAAAAAGTCCCGTTTTGTACGGAAATCTTACCGGTTTTCAAATCCAGACAACCTTTACGACGTTCCTCTTTCCTCCATCCGATGAGGGAAGTGCCATAACATCTGCGCCTATCCATCAAAAAAAAACGGGGCACAACGCCCGACGACGTTGTGCCCCGCATACTCGTTTCCAGTACCTTACCGGATCACTTTCTTACCATCCACAACATACACTCCGGCCGGCAAACCTTGCAAAGCCGCACGAAGCGGAACACCGGCACGAAGCACCGTACCGCTCAGACTGTGTACCGTCACCAACGGATCGGCACCGCTTCCGAGTGCATCGGAAACAGCGGTAGGATCGTCATCCCCGATCAGGAAAGGCAGGGTCGGTTCTCCGGCTTCCGACAGCCGATAAGCAGTCAACGGAGCCACAGTAGCCGACTGCCGGAAAAGCCCTTCCTTCGGAACATACACATAGGCATGGGAAACGGCGGCAGCCGCAACGGAAGCGTTGCCCTTCCAGCCCGTCTCACCGGACAAGGCTACCGGAGTACGCATACGGAAAGTCACGGTCTTTCCGGCTGTGGCACCCGCCTTAGGCATCAACATGTACAACCCCGACGGAATGATTTCCCGGTTCGTCATATCCTCTTCGACAAAATGCGCTCCACCCCAACGGTAAAACGTAAAGGCATCGGCGGGTCGCCAGATTTTCGACGTCAGCACATCCGTAGTCACAACGGCATACACATCGGAAGGGAAGCAGGCGGCAACCGCTTTTCCGTTCTCAAACGTGTAGGTCCACCAACGGGCCACTGCCGGAACATCTGCCGTAAAGGCACCGCTCCGGCTCGTATGGGCACAGATCTCCAACACGGAAGCCGCACCGACACTTTCGGCATCCACCGTTTCATTCAATGCGGCCGAAACCAAAAGGGGGAGCTGTCCGTCGCCCAGCCCCGAGCGGCACTGACCGGGCGTCACCTGCAATACGGCTTCGGTAGCCGTAAAAGCGGTGGGATCTACCTTTTTCAACGCCGGAGCACCCGTAGCCACCACCCGCTCCAGGATGCTCACGCCATACAGGGCGTTGGGAGCGATCCGCTCCACTGTGGCGGGCAATTTGTGCTGCCGCTGCGTAGCCCCCTCGGGATAACGGAGAAGCTGAAGTTTGTTTTTATCGTAAAGAGCCGAGGAATAGGAACTGTACATACTGTTCTTCCCGTCCACCTTGATAGCGGTCAGATTCTTGCACCCTTTGAAAAGCACATCGGCCTCGCCGGCTGTCTGTTCCCGTTCAAATCGCAGCCCGCTGACCCCCACCCCGGCGGGTATGGCCGAAGAGAGGTGGGTCAATGTGTTCAGTTCCCCGCTGCATGTCTTGCTTTCGCTCTGTCCGTCGGCGTTGGTCAGCCGCACGGTTGCCGCTCCCTCCGCCGGATGCTCCATCACCAGTTCGAACGAAGCGGCGGGCCGCAGGGTAAACTTGATTTCCGTACCGCTGTCGTATTTCAGCCGCAATTCTCCGTCTTTGGCGAGATAAAACTGAAATCCCTTTGCATACACATTGTCGAAAGGATTGCTGCCCGTGGCCAGCAGGGCCGATCCCCACTGATTGAAAGCACTGCCGTCGTTGACGAACGCCGCACGCAACGTCCAGCTTTCTTTCCCGCCCATCGGACGTTCCAGAGCAAGCACGCGTTGCACACCGGCCTCACCGTTACAAAAAATGGTCCGGGCAGCCCCCAGATCCGTCAGTGTGGCCGGCAACGAAAGAGCGGTCACTCCTTCGTTGCCATACAGAAAATCCGGCGCCAAGGCCACAATCGGATAAGAAGTTCCATCGTACGTATATGCGGCGGGCAATGTCAGCGCCCCGCTGCCGCTCAGGGCTTCCGTAAGCGTCAGTTTTCCGTCATCTTCCGTATACTTGAACTCCCAGCCGTTGAGGGTGATTGTCTTCGGCAATTCTTTCGTGATCACCGCCGTATACGTACCGCTTTCCACCGGTCGGAACGTTATCTTGTTGCCTTCCATGAAAGACTGCGGCATCCACCGTCCGTGCGGATCTTTCCATCCGGCCAGGTAATAGCCTTCCTTGGGATAGGCACGGAGAATAACATCCTCGCCCACCACGGTCTGATAGGGATTCGTGTGTCCGTTGGCATCCACCGTACCGGCCTCCTCGTTGGACGAAACCACCTTGATCTCACAAGGACCGGCAGCCTCGGCAGTCACATTCACCAGCACGTCGTACACCATACGGAACATCTCCGCACCAGCCGGTTTGGCATCCGTCACCGCATCCCATTCGCCGCTATAAGAACCGTCGAAACGCAAACGTACATGCGTAATGCCGGTCGGCATATCGTAAGGAAGCAATACCGCCAACGAACCGTCGGAAAGCATGGTATTGCCAGCCGTGTTTTTATTGCCTATCACCTTGATAAACTCACCCTCATCATCGAAATCGCCGTCACTGTTCAGATCGATATAGGCCGAAAGCCGACAGTATCCCAATCCGTTGGCCGTTTCCGTGTCTTTCCATGCCAGTGTAAAACTGCTTCCCGCCGGTGCTTCCACTACATCCGTCGTATGGAAAAAATGCTCCGGGCAAGACGACGCCCGGTAAATCTCCACGGGTGCATGTCCGTTTTGTGTCACAGTCATCGTCGTTACATATTGTTCGTAGTTGGCCACATCCTGCCAGTCTCTGAGATTCTCCTGCGGCATTCCCCACTTATTGACGATAAAGTGAGCCGTGAAGGTGGCTCCGTCCTTGCCGTAATACACGTAGGAGGCTTTGGTGCTGACCGTATTGCCGTCAGCATCCGTCCATTTCAGAAAGTCGTAACCGGAAACCGGTGTTGCCGTAAGCGTCACGGGGTCCGTGTTCGTGACGCTGTTTCCCGTCGTCCCGACAATAGCCACCGTTCCCTGTGTATCGTCGGCTGTCAACACCGAAACGGTTCGCGGTTCGGTAATGCGGTCCATTTGTCTCAGTGCGAATACAAAGGAAGTACCGTCGCTCAAAACCAACCGGGCATGCACGTCGCCCGTCACGGCGTTTTCAGGGACAGTGACGGTCAGTGCTTCCACCGTTTCCGACGTGTCGTAGACGCCATTGTTGTCGAAATCCACACTCAGACGAGCTGTCTGCCCCGCAGGCAACAGGACGGGCGCCGTAAACGATTCGCCCCGATAAACAGGATACCGGATCTCTCCGCTCTTGTCCTGATCAAATTTTCGCATTATATAATAAGGAGTACCGTCGGGCCTCGTAAACGGCAGGAAATAGGACGCAAACAGTTCGGCGGCAACGGTAGCCGTCTGTCCCACCGGCTGGTCGCTGTAAGAAAGTGCGGCATCTTTCACCCACTTGTCTTCCATGACAAACCAGTCTGTTCCCGACAGGTTGTTATCGAAATAATACTTCCAGCGCGGATAGTAGAAATCTTTCATCATACCGCCCCATTCCCGATACGAATAGTCGCGCAATCCTCCGCCATTGGCTTGTGCACGGTCGCC
Source organism: uncultured Paraprevotella sp. (assembly GCA_910584955.1). Lineage (GTDB taxonomy): Bacteria > Bacteroidota > Bacteroidia > Bacteroidales > Bacteroidaceae > Paraprevotella. Next base: position 7,701 of record CAJUDC010000021.1, read on the forward strand.
CCAAGTGGTAATCAGACGACGGGCATTGGCTTGCTCCAACCAATTCTTGTCGGCCACAGTAGTGCCAGACACCTCATCCGCAATATCACGTGCCATATTTGTCCAACGCCCCAGCATGAAGTTCCGGTTTGTGTTCAGCAGTATGTCCATATCCAGCAGCAACTGGAGATAAGCATCCCGACGAAGGGCGAAAGCCTCTTGGTTTCCGGACGAGTGAGCCGTCTGGATCGACTTGAGCAGATAATAAGCATAATCCGTCAATGCCTGGCGGGACAGATCGGTCAGGTCGTAGCTGTAATTCTCACCCGGCTGCGGGTTCTTCAGCAAGAGATGGGCCGCATCGATTACATCCTGCGAATCATAGAAGATGCCGGTACCGCCCCACGATGAAACGGCATTCACCGTCAGGGAAGGACGGGCGCAAAGCACAGCCTCCATCGGTCCTTGCAAAGAAGTGGTACAGTTCAGCGAAGAATTGCGAAGCTTCTCCCAAGCGGCCTTCAAGTCTGCATTGTCCACCCCGTAACGGGCTACGGTATAATCGGCCATCCAAGCTTTCGGATCGGGCTTGGAAGCGTACCAGGGAAGTTCGAACAACGCGTCATACAACACCGGTACGGATTCTATGGCCTCGGGAGTGGCACCTATGCCCTTGATGTTGGTAAACTTAGCCTTGTCGGCAAAGAAACCTTCAATGGTTCCGTTCAACCGACCGAAGAATCCGGTACGTCCGCCGAAATTGGGAAGCATACACCATACGGCATCGTGCCCCTGATAGCTTCCGAAATGCGTATGAGCATCAGAGAAAAGGTCCAGAACGACAAGTTTTCCTTTAGCTACCTTGTTCAGCACATGGTACTGGGCACCCGACCATTGCCAGAACTGGATAACCCATTTGGCATCCGCCTTGGCATCGGTCATGGCTTTGGCTATCTTTTCGTAGGCGGCCGGCACATCAATGCCCGACGTATTGGCACCTTCGTGAAAGGGGTCCATACTGTAATAAGCCGATTCTCCCATCACTTCTTTCAGCCGGGCATAATATTTTGCCGATATATCGGCGAAAGCCGACGAATTGGGGTCCAGAATATACGGACGCACAAATCCGCACCAACCTCCCTGATTGATGGCCGCATAACCTTTAGCACCAATGTCGCTCGGCACCATACCGGCATAACCGGGCAATACGGGCTGCATCCCCAGTTCACGCATTCGGGAAAGGATCTTACCGGCCAATACCTCCTGCCGGCGATACCACCATTCCGGATTTGGGCCGCCCCAACCTTCGAGATTGTTCATGCCCCACCAAGCCTGAAAACAAGGTCCGGCAATAAATTTATTGGCATCGGCCAGCGAATAACCGAGGTCCTCGACCAGCAGTTTCTTCCATACGGCATCCAGTCCCACGATCTGCAAAGGCATATTGATTCCGTGAAGGGCCATCCAATCGATTTCCTGCTGCCAGCGTTCCCATGTCCAGGTAGACATGGAATAGGAGAACGTACAATAGTTCAGGTAATAGCGGTAATCCACCGAACATTCGTGCTTTTCCTCGACAGCGGGTGCCGGCAAAGCCACCGGAGCGAGATCGGTTGTCAAATGGTTCCAAGCCAGATTCACATGGGCGTAATGGTTCAAATACCAATTAATGCCCGTAGCCACCGACAAAACCGTATTTCCCTTGATACAGGGCTTCCCTTCGGTAGACGCCGTAAGTACAAACACATCTTTCCCGACCGACAGGCTTTCGTCCACCACCAGTTGGAAACGGTCGGAGGTGCCCGGCCCTCCGATGCGGTTCAACAAGGCTGCCAACACCGGCGGGTTCTCCTCGGCCGCCTGTAACCATACGGGTACAGCGCTCACAAAGAACGCCAGACATAAAAAAAGTTTTCGCATAGTATATCAATTAAGTTATTAAATAATACAGGATTGTTGTCTTCACAAAAGTACGCAAAAAACAACGAACCGGAAGCGTATCATGCTAAAAAAAGTCCGGAAAATGAGATTTTCCGGACAAAAGAGATACCAGTATCTTGTCGGTTTCGCCGTTGTCAAAGCGGAATATATTCTACAAAAGCCTCCATGGCCTCGTACGAAGCGAGCCCCAGGTTCTTGTACAACTCCGCCGTAGCATGGTTCCGATCCTCGGAACGCTGCCAGAACAACCGTTCGTCATTACCCAGGAAAGGAGCACTCTCCATCTGCGACTGATGTTTCAGGATCGCGTTACGTTTGGCCCGAAGTTCTTCGGGACTGATGGGTACCACCATCTCGATATGCTCTATCTCCCACTCGGCCCATGCACCGCGATACATCCAGATGCGGCAATCTTTCAACCATTCCGCACCGGCTTCTTTCTCCAGATCAACGGCGGCAAACACGGCATCCGTACATACACGGTGCGTACCGTGAGGATCGGCCAGGTCGCCGGCCACAAATATCTGGTGGGGTTTCACTTCACGCAATAAGTTACGTACGATCTCCACATCGGCCTCGCTGATCGGGTTCTTCTGAATGCGACCGGTTTCATAAAACGGCAAATCAAGGAAATGCACCCGATCCAACGGTATACCGCTGTACATGCTGGCTATGCGGGCCTCGCCCCGGCGGATAAGTCCCTTGATGGTAAGAATATCGCGGGTGTCCAGATCATTCGCTTTCTTCCCGCCCAAGAACGAACGGATCTCGGCGTATTTCTTGTTAATCACTTCGTTCCCGCCTTCATCAAACAGCTGGTTAAACCCGTTTATGAAGTGAAGAAAACGAATCACTTCTTCATCCCCTACGGCAATGTTGCCCGATGTCTGATAAGCCACGTGCACTTCGTGCTTCTGCTTGACAAGCCGCTGCAATGTACCTCCCATAGAGATCACATCATCGTCGGGATGAGGCGAAAAGATAACAACCCGCTTCGGATAGGGTTTGGCACGCTCGGGACGATAGGTATCATCGGCATCCGGCTTACCTCCCGGCCATCCCGTAATCGTATGCTGAAGATCATTGAAGATACGTATGTTCACCTCGTAGGCCGAACCGTACAGAGCCAGCAACTCGCCCAATCCGTTTTCATTGTAATCCTTGTTGGTGAGCTTCAGAATCGGTTTTCCCGTAATGCCGCACAGCCATACGATGGCGCTGCGGATAAGTTTGTTGTCCCACTCGCACGACGTCACCAGCCACGGACGCTGAATACGTGTAAGATGGGCTGCGGCAGAAAGGTCAATCACCACATTCACATTGTTGTGCATTTGTAGGAACGATGCCGAAAGAGCATCGGTAATCCGCCCCTCGACCGCCGACTTGATGACATCGGCTTTTTCCTCGCCCCATGCCATCAGATAGATCTTACGGGCCGACAGGATGGTGCCCACACCCATCGTGACAGAACATAACGGAACATTCTCCGTACCGCCGAACACCTTGGCAGCTTCGTTGCGCGAGGTATTATCAAGCAACATCAGACGTGTGCGCGAACCGACCTGCGAACCGGCTTCGTTCAACGCTATATTCCCCATCTGACCGATACCCAACACCAGTACGTCCATACCACCGAAACTATCGATCTTACGCTCATAATCCCGGCAATATTCGAGTACATCTTCCTGCGGTATCGTACCGTCGAGTGTAAAGATACTTTCTTTGGGAATGTCTACATGCTTCAGAAATACCTCCTCCAGCGAGCGGAAATTACTGTTGGGCGCATCAGGCGTCAACGGATAATACTCATAAGCCGTAAAAACAACCACGTTACCGAAACTCAGTTCCCCGCACCGATGCATGGCAATCAGTTGACGGAACAATTCCGTCGGCGTATTGCCACCCGACACACCTAAGACAAACTTCTGTCCGGCTGCCTGCCGCTCACGTATGGCATCGGCTATCTGACGGGCCACTTCGACCGATCCTTCTTCCGCTGTAGCATAAATATCGGTAGAAAGTTTTTCAAGACGCGTCAACACGGAGCGCTCGATATTGTTATCCGGCCTATAATAGCGCGGCGACACCTGATTAAGAGAAATCTGTGAACTGAGATTCGTTTTCATATTCAAACTGGATAAAGGATTAATAGTACATCATCCCCACCGGAAAACGTTGTCCGACAGGAACAAGGCAAATTTACAAAATCGAAACGTATTTCGGTCGCAAACCGACCGTTTTATTTCTATAAATAATCCTAAAAAAGAGCCCTCCGCCGCTTGTTCAAGAAGAACAAACCGCAGAGGGCTCCTTTATATCAGGTCAGACAATCCGCTTAGAAATACACACCGACGCCCACCTTGAATCCAACTTTACTGCCATCAGCAAAGTCATTCAGGCTCATATCATAATATACGGCCGGCTCAACGGTGACATGCTTATTCAGGAAAAAAGCATAACCGACCTCGGGACACAATTGAATATTGTTCACATTTTTGGTAATGTGTTCGTATTGCACACCGGTTCCCATGTAGACACCGTTCTGTTTGAAGTAGTAACGGACACCAAGTCCTGCCGACACATTGTCGGTGTGACGAGTATGGTCGTATCCGGCTTTTGCATAAATCATCCACGCATCCTCCACAAAATAACCACTAAACAAGTCAACGCCCAAAGTCACTTTCTCATTGGAACTGTAAGACAAGTTCAATCCCGACAATGAAGCGGATAAATACTTCGTATTCTTCTCAAACTGAGCATTCGCACTAACGGCTATCACCGCAAGTAACATGGCAAGAAATAATTTTTTCATACTATACAACTTTTAATTAAACAATGACCGGCATTATTCTCCGGTTTTACGTTCTCTCATATCTTTCTTGCGCGCGGCCTCCATCTTTTCCTTCTTTCGATAAAGCCACCACAGCGCCACAATTATCAGTATGTTCACACCCACCGTCACTGCTATTTTTAAAGGCGAAGCCGTGCTCCGAGGAAGCCAGTAGGCGTAAATCGTGCCCGAATATATCAAAAAGGCTAATGGCATCCAAACCGATTTTTCTATTTTTGGCTTTTTCATAGGGGCTTTTCATTTATATTAAGTACCCAACGCAAAAAAAGACCGCCCGGCACCATCGATAAGGCGATTCCAAGCCCGCAACCGATCACGTAGGGCAAACGGAATCCTTCGGGTGCAACCAGGATGTAGGTAGTGCACACACAAGTCATGAACAAAGCCGGAAAAAGGGTGATATAATAGTTCTTCTTCCGGCGTGCCAACCATACGGTAGCCGCCCAAAAGGTGAAGATGGAAAGCGTCTGGTTAAACCAGGCAAAATACCGCCAGAGTACATCAAAGTTAATATTCATCAAAACAGCAGCAATGACAAACAGGGGCAACGATATCCATAACCGACGCCACAACGTATGCTGCCGGTAATGCAGAAAGTCGGACGCTATGAGACGGGCGCAACGGAAAGCCGTATCACCGGATGTGATCGGAGCAGCCACCACACCCAGGACGGCCAGCACCGCACCAGCTGTCCCCAGCCAGTCTTTGCAAATAAGATTAACCAAGACAGCGGGATTCGCCTTCCCGTCGGGCGACATCAATGTCTGCAATGCTTCATAGCCTCCGGCAAATTTGATGGCAGCGGCGGCCCAGATCAATGCAATGACACCTTCGGTGATCATGGCACCGTAGAACACCCGACGCCCCAGACGCTCATTCTGAATACAACGCGCCATCATGGGACTTTGAGTGGCATGAAAACCGCTGATCGCCCCGCAAGCAATCGTTATGAACAACATCGGGAACAACGGCAGGTTCCGGTTGGGATGATGATTCGAAAACGCGTCGGTAATCTCCGGCATCCATCCCGGATGGGCAAATATGCCATAGAGAACTCCCAAAGCCATGATGAGCAACGCCACCCCGAATAAGGGGTAAATACGCCCGATCAGTGCGTTGATAGGAAGCAAGGTGGCCAAGATGTAATAAGCAAAGATAAGAATACTCCAGAAAACGGGCGTGCCCCATACGCCCCATTCCGTTGTCATAGAGGATAACAGGCCGGCAGGAGTAGTGACAAAAACGGTGCCCACCAGCACCATCAGCACGAGCGAGAACACACGCATGGTCTGCCGGATACCGTTACCCAATTCATCACCGACAATTTCCGGAAGGCTCGCTCCCCCTTTGCGTATAGAAATCATACCGGAAAGATAATCATGAACCGCTCCGCCGAAAATGGAACCAAACACGATCCACAGGTAGGCGGCCGGTCCGTATAATATACCCAATATGGCACCGAATATCGGACCGGTTCCGGCTATATTCAAAAACTGAATCAAATACACTTTCCAAGTGGGCATAGGCAGATAATCCACCCCGTCCTGCCGGGTGAAGCAAGGCGTCTTCCGGTCGCTATCCGCCCCGAAAATTCTTTCTACAACAGCACCGTAAACGGCGTAGCCCACCAACAACGCCACCAGCGCCACACAAAATGTTACCATAACAGATTTATTTTTTAGCGACTACAAAAATAACAAATTAGGAAGGAACCCTTTGCATTTCTTCACAAAACTTTCCGTATGCCGCCAAAATAGTTTAACTTTGTGACCGTTTTTCATCTATCGGCATTTGCTCATGAAACGATTCACACCTTATTATATATATATACTTTTTTGTCTGTGCCCCGTCCTTGTATCGGCACAGACCCATTACCCCAAACGAGAAGTCAGAGCCGTCTGGCTGACAACACTCAGCGGTTTGGACTGGCCGAAGACAAAAGCCGACACGGAAACCGGACGCCGGCAACAGCAGCAGGAACTATGCGATCTGCTTGACCGGCTGAAAGCCATTCATATAAATACCGTATTGTTGCAGACCCGCGTACGGGGTACCGTAATTTATCCTTCAACCATCGAGCCGTGGGATAACTGCCTGACGGGCACCTACGGGCAATCTCCCGGCTATGATCCTTTACAGTTTGCCGTGGAGGAATGCCATAAACGAGGAATGGAGCTGCACGCCTGGCTCGTCACCATCCCCTGTTTCAAGACCGCAGCGGCACGGCATCTGGGGAATCGGTCGGTGCTGAAGACACACCCTTCTCTTTGCATACGCCACAACGACTCCTGGTATCTGGATCCCGGTATGCCGGGAACAGCCGACTATCTGTCGGCACTGTGCAAAGAAGTGGCAGAGCGCTACGACATCGACGGCATTCACTTCGATTACATCCGCTATCCCGAGAACGCCACTGCTTTCTCCGATCAAAAGTCCTATCGCAAATACGGTCGGGGAACCGACAAGAAACGTTGGCGACGGGAGAACATCACACGGTGCGTACGACGCATGTATGAAACCGTCAAAGCAGTAAAGCCTTGGATCAAAATAAGCAGTTCCCCCATCGGTAAATTTGCCGATCTGAAACGCTTCCCGTCCAAAGGATGGAACGCCTACAACGCCGTTTATCAGGATGCACAGGGCTGGCTTCGCGAAGGTATCCACGACATGCTCTTCCCCATGATGTATTTCCAAGGCGATCATTTTTATCCTTTTGCCGCCGACTGGCAGGAATGCAGTGCAGGGCGTCCGGTGGTGCCGGGACTGGGCATTTATTTTCTGAGCCCTTCGGAAAAAGACTGGGAACTGGGTGTTATCACACGAGAATTACATTTCATCCGTTCGTTCGGACTGACGGGACAGGCTTACTTCCGGTCTAAATTCCTGACCGCAGATACTAAAGGGCTTTATACCTATCTGAAACAATTCTATTATCCGTATCCGGCTCTTACCCCGGCATGCACCTGGCTGGACAGCATCGCCCCCTCCTCACCCGGCGAGCCCAACCGGATCGTTATGGACGAACAGACGGAACTGTTATGCTGGGCCCCCTCTACCGATAACGTCTGCGGAACCGACGTACGCTACAACCTGTATGCATCCCGCCAAACTCCTGTAGACATCTCACGACCGGAACATCTGGTAGCGGTGAACCTGACGGAATGCCGGTATGCTGCCAACCGCGTCTTCAACACGCTGAACGGAATGCACTTCGCCGTAACCGCCGTAGACCGCTTCGGCAACGAAAGCCAACCGACCCCCTTCGAAAGCGGCTATACGGTCCCCTCCGCCCGATCCGGTCTGTCCTGCGACGGCAAAACAGTCACGCTGCCCCCGTTGGATACGGAATTCCTTATACTGACAGATATTGCGGGCCGCCCGATCCGCAGCATGCGCTACAATTCCAGTCTTTCCGTTACGGACCTGCCCGACGGAGTCTATACCGTACGTACCTTGCAGAAGAAAGGACTTTCGCGCCCCATAGGCTGGTTTTTCAAATAACCGCCGTTCGCGCACCCGGCGATACCACCACCTGCAACCAAGCGTGATAACGGGTCTGCCCGTCCACCGGCGTAAGCGGACAATAACCGTCCGCTATACGTCCTGCGGTCACTCTCAGAGGATGTTCCGCCCGACGGCGCCCGGCTTCCATTCTCAACCGATCCGGCTGAGACGAATAGGCGATCCCGAACTCCGCCTCAACGCCCTCCGGTAAATAACGCTCCAGAAAAACCGATACCATACCCATCGTCATGCGAAGATTCACCTCCACACAAGGATGAAGGCAATAGCCGCCCCTCCCCGGAGCGCGGCACACCATCATATCCACTCCCAGAAATCCCTTATAGACCGAACCGACCAGTACCGTCAACCGTTCCGTCAAAAAAGACTGCACCTTACGGTACACCGCATCCGTCACCCACCGACGCAAATAAGCCCTCTTTACCTCCTCCGATGCCACCCGACTGCTCCGATAAGCCCCCTGTTCGGTAGTGGCAAAGAGCGACAAGCCCGCATACCTCACCGCTCCCGCCCCGTCGGAATAAAACTCCATAGCCAAATCCACTTTTTTCTCATACAAAGGTTCAACCACTACCGCCCCCTGCCTTGCCAACAGATTGCGGCACCAACCGGACAAAGGCGGCTGCCAACCGCCGCGCCCCAGGCGCAATCCTTTGCCACTGCCCGACCAAGGTGCTTTCAAGAGCGTTTCGGGATACTTCCGCAGCAAGCCGACAATCTCCTCTTCACCGGTACAATAAAAAGATTCGCCGCACCACACGGGAGTCTCCCCCTCGAAGCCATCGGCGACGTCACGCCGGAAATCATTCAACAAAGTCACCGCTGTCTGCCGACCGGATAAAGCCCTAAGCACCGCCATACGCTCATCGGAAGGCAACAGTTCCTTTTCGAAACCATGCTTCCGCAAGGCATGCAGCAACATAGGGTTCCAGCCCCACGGACAAAACTCACCGACAGCCGGCATCACCTGACCGTCATACCAGTCCACCCGGGGTGCAATCGTTCCCGCGTCCTGCATGAAAGCCTCAGCCCTTTCGGGCGCCGAGACCCACACCGCATCCCCTTCGCCGGCCCACCACATCGGCAGCACATCCAGATCGGCGGCCATCGTCCGGGCAGAAAGCGGCGGAATGAAATTGGGATCGGCATTGGCCAGTGCCAAATCATTTTCGGGATTAAACAAAAACAGTTTCATGCAACAAAGTTAGCGAAAAAGATAAATATTTTGCCAACTCTACTTTGCAAATTGAGCATTTTCCGCTATCTTTGCATCGTCATATTGATAAAGAGATGGAGGCCTTTTTCAGAACACACGCTTACTTGGTTGAGCACACGAATGTGCCTGTACGTCGCGCCTTGATGGATGAAATCAATTGGAATGACCGGCTGATCGGCATCAAGGGAACCCGAGGTGTGGGCAAAACCACCTTCCTGCTGCAATACGCCAAAGAGCATTTTCAGATAAACGACCGAAAATGCCTTTATATCAATATGAACAACTTCTACTTTCAAGGCAAGGGCATAGCCGAATTTGCCGGAGAGTTTCAGGCGTCGGGAGGAGAAGTACTGCTCATCGACCAAGTGTTCAAACAGCCCGACTGGAGTACGGAACTGCGTCAGTGTTACGATCGCTACCCGAAGTTGAAAATCGTATTCACCGGTTCCTCCGTCATGCGGCTGAAGGAAGAGAATCCGGAACTGAACGGCATCGTAAGTTCCTATAACCTGCGCGGTTTTTCGTTTCGGGAATTTCTGAACCAGCAGACCGGAAACCGGTTCCGACCTTTCACGTATCAGGAAATCATCGCCAACCACGAACAACTGGTACGGACCATATTACCCAAGGTCAGTCCGCTCCAATACTTCCAAGATTACCTGCATCACGGCTTTTACCCTTTCTTTCTGGAAAAGCGCAACTTCTCGGAAAATCTGCTGAAAACGATGAACATGATGCTGGAAGTAGACATACTCCTCATCAAACAGATCGAACTAAAGTATCTGACCAAGATCAAGAAGTTGCTGTATCTGCTCGCTGTGGACAGTCCGGTGATCCCCAACGTCAGCCAACTGGCCGCAGACATCCAGACATCCCGGGCTACGGTAATGAACTACATCAAGTATCTGGCGGACGCCCGGCTGATCAACATGATCTATCCGCCCGGAGAATCCTTTCCCAAGAAACCGGCCAAGATCATGATGCAGAACTCCAACCTGATGTATGCCATCTACCCCAACCGGATGGAAGAAACGGACCTTCTGGAAACGTTTTTCCAGAACGCCCTGTGGAAAGGACACAGCGTAAACAAAGGCGATAAGAACGTGTCGTTCCTCATCGACGGGAAAGACGCTTTCAAAATCTGCCGGGAAGAACCGCGAAAGAACAATCCCCGGCTGATTTACGCCCGCCATCACATTGAAATCGGACACGGGAACCAGATTCCGATCTGGCTGTTCGGTTTCTTGTATTAACCGCAAAATATTTTCAAACAATCATCGTAATAGTATCATTTATTATGGCAAAAGAAAAAAAATTTATCACATGTGACGGCAACCAGGCCGCAGCTCATATCTCGTATATGTTCTCGGAAGTGGCTGCCATCTACCCCATCACTCCGTCCTCTACCATGGCGGAGTATGTTGACGAATGGGCGGCACAAGGCCGTAAGAACATCTTCGGCGAAACCGTTCTGGTACAGGAAATGCAGTCGGAAGGCGGTGCAGCCGGTGCCGTTCACGGATCGCTGCAAGCCGGTGCGCTGACTTCCACATATACGGCTTCGCAGGGCTTGCTGCTGATGATCCCGAACATGTATAAGATTGCCGGCGAACTGTTGCCGTGCGTATTCCATGTATCGGCCCGTACGCTGGCGTCTCACTCCCTGTGTATCTTCGGCGACCATCAGGATGTGATGTCCTGCCGTCAGACCGGCTTCGCCATGCTGGCCGAGGGTTCCGTACAGGAAGTTATGGACCTGGCCGGTGTAGCACATCTGTCCACTATCAAGAGCCGCGTTCCCTTCCTGAACTTCTTCGACGGTTTCCGTACCTCGCACGAGATACAGAAAATCGAGATGCTGGAGAACGACGACCTTGCTCCGCTGATCGACCAGCAGGCACTGGCCGAATTCCGCGAACGTGCCCTGACGCCGGAGAAACCGGTGGCACGCGGTATGGCCGAGAACCCCGATACATTCTTCACTCACCGCGAAGCCTGCAACCCGTACTACGACGCCGTTCCGGCCATCGTAGAAGAATACATAGAAAAAGTATCCGAAATCACGGGCCGCAAATACGGTCTGTTCAGCTACTACGGTGCTGAGGATGCCGACCGCGTAATCATCGCTATGGGTTCCGTAACCGAAGCTATCCGCGAAGTAATCGACCACTTGACCGCCCAGGGCGAAAAGGTAGGTCTGGTAGCCGTTCATCTGTACCGTCCGTTCTCGGCCAAGCACTTCCTGGCTGCCGTTCCGAAGACAGCCAAACGCATTGCCGTGCTTGACCGTACGAAGGAACCGGGCGCCAACGGCGAACCGCTCTATCTGGACGTGAAGGACTGCTTCTACGGACAAGCCGACGCTCCCGTTATCGTGGGCGGTCGTTACGGTCTGGGATCCAAGGACACCACTCCGGCACAGATCCTGGCTGTATATGAAAACCTGGCGATGGCCGAGCCGAAAAACCGCTTCACACTGGGCATCGACGACGACGTGACGTATACCTCGCTTCCGCTGAAAGAGGAAATTGCCGTAGGCGGCGAAGGTATGTTCGAAGCCAAGTTCTACGGGCTGGGTGCCGACGGAACCGTAGGTGCCAACAAGAACTCCGTAAAGATTATCGGTGAAAACACCAACAAACACTGCCAGGCTTATTTCTCCTATGACTCCAAAAAGTCGGGCGGTTTCACTTGCTCGCACCTGCGTTTCGGCGATGATCCCATCCGCTCCACTTACTTGGTGAACACGCCCAACTTCGTGGCATGCCACGTTCAGGCCTACCTGAGAATGTACGACGTGACGCGCGGTCTGCGTAAAAACGGTACGTTCCTGCTGAACACCATCTGGGAAGGCGACGAACTGGCCGCCAACCTGCCCAACAAGGTTAAGGCTTATTTCGCCAAGAACAATATTAAAGTATATTACATCAACGCCACCAAGATTGCGCAGGAAATCGGGCTGGGCAACCGCACCAACACGATTCTGCAATCGGCCTTCTTCCGCATCACAGGGGTGATTCCTGTAGATCTGGCCATCGAGCAGATGAAGAAATTCATCGTGAAGTCCTATGGCAAGAAGGGCGAAGACGTGGTGAACAAGAACTATGCAGCCGTAGACCGTGGCGGCGAATACCAGGAACTGACGGTAGACCCGGCATGGGCCTCTCTGGAAGCCGACGCCATCGATCCCAACAACGATCCGGCATTCATCAACGAAGTGGTTCGGCCCATCAACGCCCAGGACGGCGACCTGCTGAAGGTGTCCGCTTTCAAGGGCATCGAGGACGGTACATGGCCGCAGGGCACGGCAGCCTTCGAAAAGCGCGGTGTTGCCCCGTTCGTTCCTACATGGTCGGCAGCCAACTGTATCCAGTGTAACAAATGTGCCTACGTTTGTCCGCATGCCGCCATCCGTCCGTTCGTTCTCGACGAACAAGAAGCTGCGGGCCTCAACGCCGACAAGCTCGAAATCAAAGCTCCGGCCGCATTGAAAGGCATGAACTTCCGCATACAGGTGAGCGTGCTCGACTGTCTGGGCTGCGGCAACTGTGCCGATGTTTGTCCGGGCAATCCGAAACTGGGCGGTCCGGCTCTGCGCATGGTTCCGCTGGAAGGCGAGCTGGACGAAGCCGCCAACTGGGAATACTGCGTGAAGAACGTGAAGAGCAAACAAGATAAGGTAGACATTCTGCAATCTCCCAAGAACTCGCAATTTGCCACTCCGCTCTTCGAGTTCTCCGGCGCCTGCTCCGGTTGCGGTGAGACACCGTACGTGAAACTAATCTCTCAGCTGTTCGGTGACCGCGAAATCGTAGCCAACGCCACCGGTTGTTCGTCTATCTACTCCGGTTCCATTCCGTCTACCCCCTACACGACCAACGAGAAAGGCCAAGGTCCGGCCTGGGCAAACTCCCTGTTCGAGGATTTCTGCGAGTTCGGTTTGGGTATGACACTCGCCAACAAGAAGATGAAGGCCCGTCTGGTAAATCTTATGACCGAAGCACAGACCTGCACATGTTGCAACGACGAGCTGAAGGCCTTGATGAACGAATGGATGGAGAAGAAAGAAGACGCTGCCGCCACCAAGGCACTGGCTCCGCAAATCATCGAGGCCTGCAAGGCATGCAACTGCGAGACCTGCCAGAAGATATTGGCGCTGAGCCACTTCCTCGTTAAGCGTTCGCAGTGGATTATCGGCGGTGACGGTGCTTCCTACGACATCGGCTACGGCGGTCTGGATCACGTAATCGCTTCGGGCGAGGATGTGAACATTCTGGTGCTCGATACCGAAGTTTACTCCAACACCGGCGGTCAGTCGTCCAAGGCAACCCCACTCGGTGCCATCGCCAAGTTCGCCGCTTCGGGCAAGCGCGTACGTAAGAAAGACCTGGGCATGATTGCCACCACTTACGGCTATGTATATGTGGCACAAATCGCCATGGGCGCCGACCAAAGCCAGTGTCTCAAAGCCATCCGCGAGGCAGAGGCTTATCCCGGTCCTTCCATCATCATCGCTTATGCTCCGTGTATCAACCACGGCTTGAAGAAAGGTATGGGCAAGTCGCAGGCCGAAGAGGCTGCCGCCGTAGCTTGCGGTTACTGGCACCTGTGGCGCTTCAATCCGGCATTGGAGGCAGAAGGCAAGAATCCGTTCTCGCTCGACTCCAAAGAGCCCAACTGGGAAGCTTTCCAGGATTATCTGAAGGGCGAGGTTCGTTTCGCCTCCGTCATGAAACAATATCCTACCGAAGCTGCCGAATTGTTCAACGCATGCGAAGAGATGGCCAAGAAGCGCTACCAGAGCTATGTGCGTATGACCAAGATGGATTGGTCGGAATAATCCGTTCCGTCCGATACGCATCGGAATAACTGTTCACGGATGGGAAAACATGAAGTTTTCCCATCCGTTTTTTTTCGTTCCGCCTCCTCTTTTATCAACCGAAATATTTACAAAAAAGCATTACCGAAACATCTTTGACAGCCCGCAAAGTCCTGTTTTTCTCCTGCCCAAAGCCACTTCACCAACCGTTGCAGTCTCCGTTTTTCTACGTTATGCAACTTTCCGAATTACCGCGCTCACCCCGTCCTTACGTCATGAGCGACATTATCCGACGTGGGGCGCAGGACTTTCCAACGCAGTGCGCACCACAAAAAGCCCTTATGATACAAAAAAATCCCGCTCCCCCAAGGGAACGGGACAATTTCATCAGCCAAGCACCGTAACGGACCGCCCTCAGGGGCATGCCGTCCTCCCCACAACCGGATAAGGATGCGGGCAAAAGACGGCAATATTTCTTACAGTATGCGAAGCATTCATAGAATAGTCGAACAAAATTTCCGACAGCAAATATACAACATTTTTCCGGCCTTGTCAAGAGGTCGCAGCGCAGGGCTATCCGGTTACCCCCGACACAGATAAAATCCGCTTGACAACCTCGCCCGAAGATCCGTCAAAAACACTAACTTTGTGCTGCACCGCATTCTTCATCGCTGCACGGCGCCCAAACCGCTGTCTACCATACAATGACAGACCTCTCCGGTACAAAAACAACATTAAAATCCGTCATGAGAAACATCCTTCAAGCCATCAATGCCCTGTACCCTCTGTCCGATACGCCCGGAGAGCGATTGACAACACACCTTCGCCCAGTTCATTTTCCGAAAAAGCATCTGCCGATCGAGAAAGACGTGTACGGCAAATGGGCTTATTTCATCGAACAAGGCATGACGCGTTCTTTCCGGCTCGGGAACGGAGAAGAGATAACCACCTCTTTCTCGTGGGAAGGGGGCGTCGTGTTCAGCATGGATGAGCCGTACCATAACAAGATCAGTGAAGATTTTGTAGAAACCGTCGAAGAGGTAGAAGCTTATAAAATAGCACTGACCGACCAGAACCGGCTGTTTCAGACCAACATCGAACGGACCAACAGGGGACGGATCATTCACCAGAACGAATACAGACATCTGTACGACGGTCTGCATTTCACTTCCTTCCGTCCCTCTCCTTCCGCCGCTATCGCACTGACCCGGTACGACGGCTTTCATCGTATTGTTGCACCGCTCACACAAAGAACGTCTCACACTACCGGTCGAAGAACGGTATGAGGCGTTCCAACGGCAATTTCCGCAAGTGTGCCGGCGCACCCAACCGAGACATATCGCATCGTATCCGGGCATCACATTACCCACACTCAGCCGACTGAGAAGTAAAAAATAAGCTGCGGGACATTTTTTTGTCGCAAAACAAATGTTTAAACGGCGCGACAGCGTAACTTTGCATACGAATCATTCGCAAACAGAAAACATCTAAATTATCACGTTCTTATGAGAAACACCGTTTCAACCGACTTCATGCCCTCCAAACCGCACTACGAGATCCTCGACGGATTGCGGGGAGTGGCAGCGATCATGGTATTGGTCTATCACGTGTTCGAAGGCTTTGCCACCGGCCCTCTCGACCAGCGCTGCAACCACGGTTATCTGGCCGTACAGTTCTTTTTTATCCTCTCCGGTTTCGTCGTCGGTTATGCCTACGACGACCGCTGGCCGCAAATGCGTACCGGAGAATTTTTCAAACGCCGGCTGATCCGCCTGCATCCGATGCTCCTCATTGGTATCTTGCTGGGAGCTGTGGCTTTCTTTATACAAGGCAGCATACAATGGGACGGATCTCCCGTCAGCCCCCACCGCGTTGTCCTCGCCATGCTATGTACCTTTTTCATGATTCCGTCCGCTCCCCACACCGGACCGGAAATTCGTGGAAACGACGAGCTGTTTCCGCTGAACGGTCCTTATTGGTCTCTATTCGTTGAATATGTGGGTAACATACTGTATGCCCTGTTCCTTCGTAAGTTATCGACCCGTATGTTGGCGGGTGTAGTGGGACTGACGGGTATAGGGGTAGCCTGCTATGCCGTCGGAAACGGATCCGGCTACGGCCACCTCGGTGTAGGTTGGACGATGGACAACCACTATCTGGCGGCCGGTCTGTTGGGTATGACATTCTGCTTCTCAACGGGTCTGCTGATGGCCCGCCTGTTCAGACCGGTGCATGTACGGGGAACATTCTGGCTGTGTAGCTTAGGGATCATAGCGCTGGTAGGTATGCCGCGCATCGGTGATGCGGAAACGTTATGGATGAACGGGCTGTACGATGCGTTTTGTGTGCTTGTTGCCTTTCCGGCATTGGTATGGCTGGGAGCTTCGGGCCGGACGACCGACCGTTTGTCTTCTTCCTCGTGCCGGCTCTGCGGACAGCTCTCCTATCCGGTATATGTCATACATTATCCCTCCATGTACTTGTTCTACGCATGGGTATGGAAGCACAACCTGACTTTTGAACAAACATGGCCGGTCGGACTGGGGTTGATCATCGGCAACCTGCTTATGGCCGGTCTGCTTTTGAAAATATACGATATTCCCGTAAGGGAACGACTAAGCCGCAGGTTCTTAAGCCACCGAAAATAAAAGCCATACCGGCATTACATCGTGCTTGGGACCAGCATCCGATACTAATGCTCACGTAAGAAGATACTCCGGTACACTGAAAATTGCCAGGCTGCATCTTCTCACCCTCGGGACAGTTCGAGCAAAGTGATACCGATTGTCTTCTAACGTAAATTACATACACTAAATTCCGCCCATTTCTTTCCGTTTATATGAATGGCTATCGGATGGGGCGGAATTTATATTTGTTGCTCACCGATTCACCGTTTTCCTCCTTCCATCCATATAATTCGCTTAGAATATATAATACACCTCTCTACCCATGCACGGAGAAAACCTCTCCTACACAACTGTGGAAACACAACAATAAAGAATCTCTACCCTCAGGATTCATCCAAACAACCGGCAAATCCGACTTTTATAATATAAAAATGAATCTAACGTTTGGAAATTCTCAAAAAAATGCATACCTTTGCATCGCTTTTGAAAAAGAAGTTTTTTCCAAAAGAGTTTGGAGAGATGGTAGAGTGGTCGATTACAGCAGTCTTGAAAACTGCCGTGCTGAGAG
>CAJUDC010000022.1 GCA_910584955.1 uncultured Paraprevotella sp.
GCTTGCCTTTGTACCTACTGTGACTGTATGGGATACTACGACTTTTGTTCATTTGTTCCGGTTGATTTTGAATAACTTTATGGTAGCGGTCACGCTGATTGTGATGGCTGTGCCCGAAGGGCTTCCGATGGCCGTGACACTAAGTTTGGCACTGAATATGCGCCGGATGCTGAAGACGAACAATTTGGTGCGTCGGATGCATGCTTGTGAGACGATGGGAGCCATTACGGTGATTTGCACGGATAAGACCGGTACACTGACGCAGAACCGTATGACGGTTGGAGATATGGTGGCGGCTTCCGGGCAGACCTCTTTGTTGGAAGAGGCCATCGCTTGTAACACCACCGCTCACCTGAACGAGGACGAGCCGGCAGGATTGGGAAATCCTACCGAGGTAGCTTTGCTATTGTGGTTGCGTCAGCATGGGAAACATTATGTGCCGATGCGGGAGGCATCTCCCCTTGTTGGACGTCTGCCCTTCTCGTCCGAAAGGAAATACATGGCCACCATAGTAGACTCCAAGGTGGCGGGGGGCCGGATGCTGTACGTGAAAGGAGCGCCCGAGGCGGTACTGGACTTGTGTATGTGCCCGGAGAAAGAAATGATGCAGGGCTATCGCGAAAAATTACTCGACTGGCAACGACACGCACAGCGGACACTGGTAATGGCCGGCCGGATGCTGAAGCCGGAAGAGGGGGACGACTGTTCGGAACTGGTTTTGCGCGGAGGACTGATGTTTCTGGGTATGGCGGCTATCAGCGACCCGATACGGACGGAAGTACCTGCGGCGGTGGAGCAATGCCTGGAGGCCGGTGTGAAAGTGAAAATGGTGACGGGCGACAGCTTGGAGACCGCTACGGAAATAGCCCGACAGATAGGCTTATGGACCGACACAGACGGGGAACGGAACTGTATCCAGGGATGTGAATTTGCTGCTTTAACGGATGAGGAAGCTTTGTCCCGTCTGGCCGATCTGAAAATAATGAGCCGTGCCCGTCCGCTCGACAAGCAGCGGTTGGTAAAGTTACTTCAGCAGCAAGGCGAGGTGGTGGCCGTGACGGGCGACGGCACCAACGACGCACCGGCATTGAATTTCGCGCAGGTAGGACTGGCTATGGGATCAGGTACCTCGGTAGCCCGGGAGGCCGGCGATATAACGCTGCTCGACGACTCGTTCCGCAGCATTGTCACAGCTGTGGTATGGGGACGTTCACTATATAGAAACATACAGCGCTTTATTCTTTTTCAGCTTACGATCAACCTGACGGCCCTGCTTACGGTGTTGATCGGTGCTTTTGTAGGCACGGAACTTCCGCTTACCGTAACCCAAATGTTATGGGTGAATCTTATTATGGATACGTTTGCGGCTCTGGCACTGGCTTCTCTGCCAGCAGATCCCCGGGTGATGAGGGAAATGCCGCGTTCCATTGCGCAATTTATCCTTACCCCTGCCATCCGGCGCTCCATTTTGGGATACGGTCTGTTCTTTGTAACGATGCTGTTGTCTCTTTTATGTTATGCCGGGCGGGATGGGGTGTTGTCTTTACGCGAGTTGACTTTCTTCTTTACCTTTTTCGTGATGCTTCAGTGCTGGAATCTGCTTAATGCCAAGGCCTTTCTTACCGGTGCCTCGGCTTTTAACGGATTAAGGCGGTGTTACGGTGTGCTGCTGGTGCTCATGCTTATTCTGGGAGGCCAGTGGTTGATTGTGCAGTTCGGCGGACGGATGTTCCGCACGGAGCCGCTTGCCGTTGCGGATTGGGGTGTATTGTTGCTGTTGTCTTCGCCCGTATTACTTTGGGGGGAACTCTCCCGTCTGATAACCCGGTGGCGGTTGAAAGTAAAAAACAAATAGATATGGACAAACAGATTAGGAATATAGTATTCGATTTCGGGGGCGTGATTGTTGATTTGGGCAAGGAGCGCACGCTCGAATCTTTCGGGGCATTGGGAGTGGACGTCTCCGGTTTTGTGGGAACGTACGGGCAAGGCGGTCCGTTCGCAGGACTGGAAACGGGCGAGACCGCGCCCGATGTCTTTTGTCGGGAGGTGGCCCGGCTGGCGGTGGCACCCGGCGGACAAACGGAGGCTCCCCTTTCTTCCGAGCGCATTTGCGAAGCCTGGAACCGTATGTTGGTGCGTATCCCTCCCCGGCGTCTGGAAGCCTTGCTTCGTCTGCGGGAGCGCTACCGGTTATTTTTGTTGAGCAATACCAATTCGATCCATTGGGATTATGCTGCTGCGGGTGAGGACTTTTTCGGATGGAATGGCCATAGCCCGGAAGATTTTTTCGAACGTATCTTTCTTTCTTACGAGCTGCATTTGCTGAAACCCGGTGAGGCCATTTTCCGCAGGTTGCTGGATGAGGCCGGTCTGTGTCCGGTCGAAACGCTTTTTATTGATGACTCCACAGCCAATTGTGCGGCCGCCGAACGTTTGGGACTTCGCGTTTTCTGTCCGAAGGAGGCCGACGACTGGATGCCGCTTTTTATGTAAAACAGGACGTATGCCATGAAATTCATTTCTTATCCTTATGAGACGAACGATAAACCGGCGGTGGCCACCATTGGATTCTTTGACGGGGTTCACCGGGGGCATTTGTTTCTCATCGAACAAGTTAAGCGGTTGGCCCGCGAACAGGGGCGGACTTCGCTTCTGGTCACGTTCGACAGCCATCCGAGGCAGGTGATGCGGAAAGACTATCAGCCTCGTCTGCTGTCTACGCTGGCGGAGAAGCGCGGTTGGTTGGAGGCTTCGGGAGCAGACTTGTGTGCCTTGTTGCACTTTACGGATGAACTGTCCCGTCTGACGGCCCGTGAATTTATGGAACAGGTGCTGCACGACGGACTGGGGGTGAAGACCTTGGTCATAGGGTATGATCATCGGTTCGGTCACGGTCGTAGCGAGGGGTTTGACGAGTATGTGCGCTACGGTCTTGAAATAGGCATTCAGGTGGTTCGGGCGGAAGCCTGCCGGGTAGCTCAGGTCAATGTGAGTTCCTCCGTTACAAGGGCTTTCCTGCTGGAAGGCGAGGTGGAGATGGCGGCCCGCTGTTTGGGACGGTTTTATGAGCTGACCGGTCGGGTGGTGCCTGGGTTCCGTGTCGGCAGGGAGCTGGGGTTCCCGACGGCCAACTTGCAGGTGACCGACGGATTGAAGCTTGTGCCCGGACGGGGGGTATACGCCGTCTGGGTGTATGGAGCCTGCGGGAGACCGTTGAAGGGTATGCTTAATATCGGTCGGCGTCCGACGATGGATAATGGCGATGCCTTGTCGGTGGAAGTGCATTTGCTGCATTTCACGGGCGATTTGTACGACAAGGAACTGCGGGTGGAGTTCGTTCGTCGTCTGCGTGACGAGAAAAAATTCAGAAACTCTGCGGAATTGATGCGCCAGTTACGGGCCGACGCCGCTCAGGTGGAGCTCTTGCTCGCGCATAACGGTTAGGGAGAAGGAGGATGAAACGGATCGTAGGTTTGCTGATTCTTTTTGTTGCCGCCCAGTTGTTGGGCGGTTTATTGATGTTCTTAGTCACGTTGGCGGAACCGTCGGCTGAAGGACTTGGGACGAGTGGGACGGCTTTTTCGTTGCTGGTGTCTCAGGTCGCGCTTATGGTGTTTTTGTGGTTTTCGCGCTGGGTGGCTCCCGCCGATGTGGTCGGTCGCCGTGTGGCTCCTGCGATGTATGCGGCGGTGCTGTTACTGATGATTCCGGCCCTGTTTCTGGCCAACTGGCTGACCGAAATGTTGCAACTGGAGGATGTGAACGGTGAGTTGCTCCGGCAATTGATGCACACTCCTTGCGGCGTGTTGACGGTGGCTTTGTGTGCGCCGCTGGCCGAGGAATTGCTCTTTCGGGCGGGCATACAGGGGCATTTGCAGCGATGTGTGCCGCGTACCTGGCAGGCGGTGTTTCTCTCTTCCGCGCTTTTTGCCGTTGTGCATGCCAATCCGGCCCAGTTGCCGGCAGCTTTCCTGTTGGGGATGGTGTTTGGGGCGGTCTATCGGCTCACGGGTAGTTTGTGGCCGTCGGTGCTGGCCCATGTGTTCAATAATTCATTGGGCGTGGCGTTGGAACTGTGCGGTTTCGGACAACTTTCTTTTTCGGCTTTGCTGGATGGCTTTTGGGCGAAAGTCTTTGCAGCGGGAACGGCAGGCGTGTGGATGTTTCTGGCCGGCCATTACGTATGGTTGCACAGACAACGCTGAACGTACCGCAGCAAGTGCGGGCAGGCAATGCGGGAAAGGGGGGATTGGTTATATATAATATAAGGTGGCCGGACATGTATGCTGACCATGAATCCTACGAGGACTTTAGGTAATAGTCCTGGAAATATTTCATTCTCTTTTAGAGAAACTTGCGGGATTCCCTGTGGAAACATTTTTTTCTACAGGGAATAGGAACCGTTGTTTTTGCGTACGATTTTATTTTATTGTTTTTCAGTATATTACATTCTTCCTTGAACGCTGTCAAAGAGCATCCTAGAAGGGCTGAAACTAGGCTCTGGAACGTGTAAAAATGTGGCCTAGGCCAGGATAAAACGCGGCCTAGGCCACATTTTAACGCGGTGCTCGCCGCGTTGCATCGTGGCGCTCGCCCCGTTTTTGCACCTTGTATGAGAGAGATGAAACGGGAGAATAAGGCTTCCTTTTTTATTGTTAAATCCGTATTTCTGTTTGTTAATTCTAAAAAACAAGTTATCTTTGTGATGATGCAAACAGGCGATTATTGCCGATTGAATTTAAAACGAGAAAGATACGAAACAGACAGCACGGAAATGAAACGTAAGGGAAAGTATTGTTCGATAGAATGATGTTCCGCAGGTGAATGAAACAAACAAATTTAAACACCGGAAAAGCGTTTCCGTTTATGCTTGATAGAAAGATAGAGCTGTAAGCTCTTGTTCTTTGCCCTTGAAACCGCCAAAACTTCAGTTCCGCAAAGAGCAAGTCTGGGAAGGTTCACGTCGAACGAGGCGTGGACCGTCCTCTGCTTGTATGCGGGATGGGTTACTTGGCGGTACCTAAGGGCAGACAGGCAATGGGACGGTTCGCGCTTTTCCTTTAAAACTTTTATTAAAATGAAACAAGTAATGAAATTAACCGGCCTGCTGATGCTCCTTACCTTGAGCCTCGGCTTTATGGCGTGCAGCGATGATGATGACAACGACAAAAATTCTATTGTAGGAACCTGGAAATGGGAAGGTGAAGGTGAATATGTTATTGCTACTTTCAATGCAGACGGAACGGGTGTCTGTGAAGAATTTTGGGAAGGCGGTGCTGACAGATATACGTTCCGTTACAGTTATTCCAACAATATGCTTACTGTGCTTGAAGACGGTGAAACGTATACCGAACCTTGTTATATCAAAGACGGTTTATTGTACTGGGACGGCGATGTATATTACCGTGTGAAGTAGTCCGTCACAGCTATCCAAGGCGCCTCTTTTCGGTTTGTGGAAGACCGGGAAGAGGCGCTTTTTTGTGGAGGGAGCCGGCACAGCCGGGTTTGTCGGGCGAAATGATTTGTAGAATCGGTGGAATCTGGCTATTTTTGTTCCTGTGAATCCTTAATTTATTACGAATGAAAACAAAAGGAATGATGAGACGAAAGACGATGAGCCTTTGCCTGGCGGGTATCGTAGGGCTGGGCTTTACGAACGGGGCGTCGCCCGATAACCTTGTGCCGGATACTCCTTCAAAGGCCCCCGATTACCTGTGTACGTGGAATCTTCAGGGGTATGTCGTCAGCTACAGTGGGGCGGAGCCTACGCGGGCGGCTATGGTAGAGGAGAATCTCTTCGGCAAAGGGCCGTATCAGCGTTGGGCGGATTTGTTTCCGTCTATTCGGAAGGACCTTTATTTTGTGATGGACGATTCGTGGGATTTGCCCCGGAACGTGAACGACGGCAGTAATCCTTATTTGGGTACGACAGAGCTGAACGAAGAGCGGTTTCCGTCGTTTGCCGGTACCCCGTCGAAACGGCTGGCTCGCTTGGTACGGCGCATGAAGCGGTTGGGATGGAAAGGTGTGGGCGGATGGATCTGTGCCCAGAAATGTGCCGACGACGGCGGTCTGTCGGAAGAGGCGTATTGGAGCGAGCGGCTGAAGGCTGCCGGCAAGGCGGGATTCGCTTACTGGAAAGTGGACTGGGGGCGACAGGACCGTAACGACGACTGGCGCCGGATGCTGACATGCCTGGGACGGGCATACGCTCCCGCTCTGTGGATTGAGCATGCGATGAAGAATGAATACGTGGCGTTCAGCGATGTGTTTCGTACGTATGATGTGGAAAATATCATCGCGCAGCCGGTCACCATCAACCGGATTGCCGCCTTGTTGCCTTTTAAGACACAGGGCGATGCGCGCGGGATGATCAACTGTGAGGACGAGCCTTATATCGCCGTCGGGCTGGGGTGTGCCATCGGCATCATGCGCCACCCCTTTACGGGGAATCTGCCCGACGGAAGACCCGATTTTGTGTTTCCGGCTGTGGGGCATAATTACAAAGCGTGTCTGGACGAGGTGGTACGCGCCGTTCGCTGGCACCGTATAGCAGAGCCGTTTGCCGTGGGAGGAAGTTATGCGGTGGATACGGTGAAACTGACCGATATGTGGGAACTGCGTGAGAACGAGACATGGAACGGTGCCCGTCGTGTGGGGAACATCGTGCGTGAGAGTGCTCCGGCGCGGGTGAGCCGGGGGATGCCGTTGCCGGAAGTGGGCGATACCGGTGCGGATCGTCCGTTTGTGCTGGCTACCACCTATCCCAACGGAGCCGTAGCCGTAGCGGCTATCGGGCGTGGCATCGGACGCGAGTATGTAACCAAGGAGGTCCCCGTCACCGTGCAATGTGCCGAGTGGGGGAAACCTGTGGGACTGTTCGGCTGTTTCAAAGAGGTGATACTCGACTATCCGACAGCTGCTCCGGCCTTTTATACGGTGCTGGCACAAGATCTGGCCGGCGATACCGCCGTGGACATTACGGCGCAGGTCAGGATGGACGGGCGGCGACTGATTGTGCCCGGTTCGGTGATACGCAAGGTAGGACTTCGGGATGCCACCGCAGGCGATTTGTCGGGACCGGGTATGGTGCTGGTGGTGCGATAGGCGGTCGGTGCGGGGAACGCGGCATACGGCGTTCATTGTAACATCAAACAATAAGCCTGCTTCGGGATGGTCCCGAAGCAGGCTTATATTATTATAGGATGTGTGTGATCACATAGCGGTTATTCGGCCAGAACCGTAAATTCGGCACCTGAAGCGAAGTCTTGTCCGTCTTGTGAGCTCAAGGCCGTGAAGCGCAGGTAGCGGGCCTGGGCAGCTTTCGGGAATGTTACTTTCTTCAGTTGGCTGTTGTTTTCGAACGTACCCTCCATGACGTCTGTCCATGTCTGGTTGTCGGTGCTTACCTGTACCTTGTAGGTCTTGATATTACCGTTGGTCCCGCTTTGACGCGGCAGGTAAGTGAATCCCTTGATGGTTTTCAGTTCGCCGCAGTCGAAGTCCACCCAGTGCGGGTATTTGGCTACGGTGACGGAGTACATCGTGTGCCAGATGCTTTCGGGGTTATTGTCGACCAGGTTGGAGGCCCGTCCGCCGCCGGTTTCTTCACTGCTGGCGAATATGACTTCCACGGGGATGCTTTCGATACGCTCGAAAGACGTTGTGGTTTTCAGCATGGGATTGTCTTTGTACCATGCCGTTACTTTTCCGCCGTTGCGCAGGTTGAAAGGTTCGGTATACACCGGAGCCTGGGCTTTCTTGCCTTTGCGCGGTGCTGTCTTTCCGTTTTCGGTCATTTGGTAGCAGATGTCCATACCGGCTTTGGCTGCCACGAGTGTCACATTCCCGGCTTTGTCGCGGGTGATGGTAAGCGGCATTTCGCCGGACGGGGCCACTTTGGCGGCTGCTGCAAGGTCGGCAGTGGCCGGACGTATGATGATACCCATCTGGTGGGCGTCCGCCTTGACGCGGTCTTCAACCAGCGGGCCGCCCTGTCCGCAACTGTTACCGCCCAGACCGGTCACCTTGGTGTCGAGATGCAAATATGTGCCGTCCGATTCGGGCAGTTCGTGCGGATGCGGTGCCAGGGTGAGCTGGAGTGCCGACCACGGGAGTGCCGAAGCCGACATGCGGTCGGTGGTGATGAACTGAACTCCCTTACCGTTATTGTCGGTCAGTGCGCACCAACGCACATCTTCACGGTTGCCCATAGATTGCGGTTTCGGGAAATTGACGAACTGGTCTTTTACACTGCTGGTGTACTGTGCGATGAAAGAACCCGTCTTGCGGTCGTTGTAGTTGTTCACCGGTCCGCGACCGTAGTACGTATAGCGGTTCAGGGCCTTGGGAGCCTTAAGGGCATAACCCAGGCGCGGTAATATCAGTCCGGGATTGTTGGACGAGATACTGGATTCCAGTTCGATGCTACCGTCAGCGTACACTGTCCATATCTGGTTGGTGGTGAATTTGAAATCGTCCGGTCCGAAGGTGCGCCCGTCGGTAATGGTATAGCGACCGGAACTTCCTCCCCGGATCTGCCCGGCGCAGGGGGCTTGTGATTCGACTGTATAAGACAGAACGATGCAACCGTCCTTGCGGGTGTACACGGTGTGATCGATGGCTTTGTGGCGCAAGTTATGCAGTCCGTTGGCAAACCATTGCTGATAGAACCAGTTGTCGTTGTCCGTGGGAGCGCGCAAAGCGTCGATAACAGGACCGTTGCCGTCGGCTATGACGGTCTGTCCGCCGTAGTTCAGACTGTGGATGGTTCCGGTGGCGTTGTTGAATTTTACTTCGAACCCTTCGCCCTTTACCGTATTCATATCGGCGCCTTCTGTCAGTTGCGGTGCCTGGCCTTTCACGGTTTCTGCCAGTGCGGGATGGGCTTCTGCAGCTTTCACTAGCAATTGTTCCTCCATCTGCACGTAACCTTTTCCGGCCCAAGGCATGTCTTTGGCCAAGCGGAATTCTACCGTTACGTAATACTCGCTTTGCGGGTCGAGCGAAGCATAATCGTACGGGATGCTGTAGCTCTTCTTCTCACGCGGGCCCTGGATGTTGCGGGTGGAACGGAAGACGTTGCTTTCCTGCACCTGCTTGCCGTCTTTGTAGAGCTTCCATACCATTTCGTAGCCTGTGAGCGGAGTGAAGTAGTCTTTATTGAACACTTCGATGTTGCCTTCTTTCATATCAACGGCTTTTACACCGATATTCTGATATACCTTCTTTACTTCGAAGTATTGCGGTTTCGGCGACAGATCGGGCAGCATGATACCGTTCATACAGAACATGCCGTCGTTGGGAGTGTCACCGAAGTCGCCGCCATAAGCCATGTAGTGTTTGCCGTCTTTCGTATAGTTGTCCAAAGCCTGGTCCACCCAATCCCAGATGGCGCCTCCGCAGAAGAAGTTGGTGGATTCGATAGCTTCCCAGTAGTCCACCAGGTTGCCTACGGCGTTACCCATTGAGTGGGCGTATTCCGAGATGTGGTAGGGATATTTGATTCCGGCGTTGCCTTTCACGGCATGGCGCACCCAGTTGACGGACGGGTATTGGTTGGAACCCATGTCCACGATGTCGTTGTTGCGCTCGTATTGCACCGGCCGGCTGGTGTCGAAAGCCTTGATGGCGTTGTAGGCGGCCACGAAGTTCTTGCCCGGTCCGGCTTCGTTACCCAGCGACCATATCACGATGGAGGGATGGTTTACATGAGCATGCACCAGCTCCATGTTGCGGGCGATATGAGCGCTTTTCCATTCTTCGGGATGCGACAGGGAGGCGTCGCCGTAGTAGTATTCGTGCGATTCGATATTGGCTTCGTCTTCCAGATAAATACCGTATTTGTCGCACAGGTAGTACCAGTAAGGATCGCAGGAGTAGTGCGAGTTGCGCACGTGGTTGATGTTTCCCCGTTTCATCAGCATCACTTCCCGCTCCATCTGTTGGCGGGTGATGGCGTGGCCGCGACTGAGGCTTGTCTCGTGGCGGTTGACACCTTTTAGCTTCACCGGCATCTTGTTCACGTAGAAATAGCGTCCTTTCAGGCCGAATTCATCGTCTTTGGCTTCAGTGTCTTTGATTTCCACCTGGCGCACACCGAAATGGGTAGACAGGATGTCTACGGTACGGCCCTTGGCGTCTTTCAACTCGGCTACCAGTGTGTAGCGATACGGTTGCTCGGCCGACCACAGTTTGGCGTCCTTGAGGATGAACCGGGTGTGTGAGCCGGTGTTCTGTCCTTTTCCTACATTGAAACGCTCGCTGTTCACGGCAGAACCGGTTTCCGGGAGCGATTCGTCGCTGTATAGTTTGTTGGGATAAACCTTATAGGCCAGACTGTAGCCTTTTGCTTCTTTGCCCGACAGGTTGCGGATGTCGGCGTCGACAGTCACGGTGCCGTCGGCACTGCCGAAGGCGGCAGCATCCGGCAGGGTAGTGCGTACGACCAAATCACGTACCTGTACCATCGGGGTAGCGGTCAGGTACGTACTGCGTATGATACCCGGCAGACGGAACATGTCTTGTGCTTCCAGGAAGGAGGCGTCGGAGTTGCGGTACACTTCCACTGCCACGACGTTCTCGCCTTTTACCAGATAGTCGGAGATGTTGAAACTGGCCGTATTACGTGAGTTCTTGGAGAAGCCTACGTAGCGGCCGTTTATCCACAGATAAAAGAAAGAGTCCACACCGTCGAAATTGATGTATACGGCTCTGCCTTTCCAGTCCTGCGGGACCGTGAACGTGCGGCGATAGGAGCCTACCTCGTTTCTGTATTTGTAGGTGGTCCAGTGGGAAGGGGGCGTGCGCATGACACCTCCGCGCCAGTCGTCCACTTTCACGCTGTGCATGAAAATGACCGGCTGATTGACGTAGATGGGTACGCCGTATTTCAGCGTTCCGTCCTTCTGCACGCCGGCGGTGTTCCAGCACGACGGCACTTCCATATTATCCCAGTTGCTTACGTCGAATGCCGGTTCGTAGAAAGTGGCCGGGCGCTCTTCGGGAGTGGCTACCCAGTGGAATTTCCATGTGCCGTCCAGCGATTGCCAGAATTTACTGTGTTCGGGGAGTACTTTGCGGGCATCCTCTACATTGTCGAACGAAAAGAAGTAGGCGCGGGGCTGCTCTTTGTTGTAAGACAGTTGCTCGGGAGATTCCCATTCTTTCCCTGTAGGTTGTGTGTCGCTTCCGTAGGCAAAACCGTCCAGCGGCTTTGAATCGGCGGAAATCTGCAGAGCCATGCAGCAGAATGCGACGCTCAAGAGTGATTTTCTCATAATGTAACAATTAATGTTTTTTCGGTTAAAGAAAGGATTAACGGTGCAACAAAGCACATATTTTCACAAAGATACGAATAAAAACGAAATTCGGCGGGCGGACCGTTGGAAAAAGGAGAAAAAATTATAGATTCTTAGAATTGTGGGCGAAAACACCGCAGTTCTTTTCGCAACGCAAGTGCTTGCCCTTGGGTTAATTTGTCCAACAATGCCCAAAAACGCGGTCCGTGGTTCATTTCGCGGGTGTGGCAAAGTTCGTGCAGCAACACATAGTCGATCAACCGGCTTGGCAGCAGCATTAAAAAGAGTGACAGGTTGATGCTTTTGCGGCTGGAACAGCTTCCCCAACGCGTGCGGGCGGCATTGATCGAAACTTTGGTATAAGGCAGCTCGTGGCGGGCTGACAGAAATGCCAGTCGCCCCGGCAACATGTATTTGGCTTCTTTACGCAATTGTTCCATAAGTACCCGGTATAGCCATTCCTGTCGTTCGACGGTGGTGAAGTTTGTATCGAGAGGGCAAAGCAGGGTGATGCTGCTCGGAGAAAGAGGGGGCCAAGAGAGTGGGGCCGAGGGCTGTTCGGATGCACTTCGTTGTCGCCGTCGTTTGATAAAAAAGGCTTGTTCGCTTTCGCCGGGTTGAACCTGAAAGTGAATTAAATCGGTAGATATGGAAAATTCGAAGTCGATCATGTCGATAGTTGATGGCAACCGCAACCGATTGCATCCGCTTGGGCGTTGCGCGGGACGATTGTCAAATACAAAGGTAGAAATAATTATCAGGACGAAATCGTTTTTAGGAGTAAAATGCACCGGTTCCCTTCGTCTTTTGCCGCCTGTATCATCCTGATGGTAGCGATTCTTAGTACTGAAATACATCTGTTCCCTTGGGCAGGAATGCCTGTAATGAAAAAGGGCCGCCTCACGGCAGCCCTTTTCGTCGTTAGTATGTTATGAAAAAATTTGAGAGAATTGAAACTTCACAGCTTCATTGTTTTATTAAGCACTAACATTGTTTTATAGAAAAAGCATAAAATGTTCTTGTTTATTCTTGTTGCGGTTTCTCATTTTCGGAGAGCAGTTGTATGAACTCCCGGTCCATTTCTCCCGTAAAGTTTACCGCATTGAATACGTCATTCCGTATGTCCAGACTAAGCAAAACCAGTTCCAGAATCACTTCCTTGCGTTTTCTGACGTAGAGAAGTCTCTCCCGGTCGGGTGTATGCGATGTTTCCGCCAGTAGGCTGAATCGTTTCCGGTTCTTGGCTATCAGTTCTTCGGCGTGCTTGTAATAGGTCTCTCCCCGATAGCCGCCAATGATGAAACGGGCACTTTTGAGTTTGGAGAGGAGGTAACCTATGTGTTGCCGGTTAGTTTCCGTCAGTTCCTTTTCTTCATAGATTTCGATTAGTTTCTCCATCATTTTAGGACTGATCGTGTAGCAATGCACAAGTGTGTCTTCCGAAAAATCGTTCATGAAGCGCGAAGCAAAGTCTTGTCCCCATGTTCGAATGACAGTGAATGCCAGCAGCAAGCAAAGAGCGCGTTTCATTCCGTTTGTTTATTTTTCGAGAACTATTTTGCGGTCTGTCGTGTCCGAACGCTGTGTCTCGTTCAGGCAGGCTGCAATCTGTTCCAAGCCCTCCGATACCTGATTGTAAGCGGCTTCGGGATCGTTGTACGTGTCCTCGTAATTGCTGTAGTTATAGTCGCCATTTCTTTCCTCGGAATGTCTGAAAGAGTTTTGTGCGGCTGTTCCCAGCGTGAGCAGAATGGCTATCGATGCAGCGGCCTTATATAGGGGCATTAATCTGCGTGTCAAGGTGATGCGGTGTGCTTTTACCGGTTCCTCATTGATAAGTGCCAATATTTTCGCATCAAAGTCATCGTTCAATCTCACCTCTTTTGCGGTCTGTTTGTATGCAAACCATTCCTTGTAAGGCTGTAGATGGGCGGGTATTTCCGGCTGATTGAAGAACGAACGTAGAATAGTTTCCTCTTCCAGATTCGTCTCGCATTGCCAATAGCGCTCCAACAATTGTTCGATGTACTTATAGTCCATACTTCTCAATTTTTGTATATGCCTTTCGGATCTTCTGACGGGCTCTGAACAAGTAAACCTTCACCTGCTCTTCGCTGAGCGCCAGTACCGTCGCAATTTCCTTGTAACTTTTCCCTTCAATGTCCCGCAGTTCCATAATACTGCGTTGCACTTCGGGAAGTTCGTCCACCAGGTTCCGAATGATGGCCATTCGTTCTTGCTTGATGAGTTTCTCATCGGGAGCGGAAGAACTTTCCATTGCCAAATGATGCGTTTCGTCCAATGACTCCGTATTCCGGTTCTCCGAACGGGCCGTGCGGTCGAGGGCAATATTTCTGCAAATGGTAAGACAATAGGCTTCGGGGGAGGATATATTCATCCATTCGTCGCGTTTGTCCCACACTCGGATCAGCGTATCCTGCACGACATCTTCGGCTTCGGCAGTATCGAGTACGATGCGTAAAGCCAACCGGTAGAGCCGGTCTTTTAACGGCAGTATGTCGGTTCGGAAGCTGATTGTTTTCATCTCGCTCTGTAGAAAAGACGGGTGAGCGATACAAAAGTTACACCCACCCGTCGAAATTTTCCTAATATTAACTTATTTTTACCCTTTCACCACGGTTCCTTCCGGTCGACCGATGGCGTCGGCCTGGGTGATAATAACTTGGCTCACACCGGCATGGAGGGCTTCGAAGGCGTTCTCCAGTTTGGGGATCATTCCGCCTTGTATGACTCCCTCTTCGATATAGCGTTTAAAATCTTTTTCCGTAAGATGCGGAATGACGCTTTCTTCATCTTCGGCATTGAGGAGCACTCCTTTTTTCTCGAAACAGAATACCAGTGTCACGTCGTAATGAGCGGCAAGCGCTTTGGCCGTCTCGCCGGCGATGGTGTCTGCATTTGTATTCAGCAAATGCCCTTCACCGTCGTGGGTAAGGGGGGCCATGACGGGAACGATGTTCTCATGAATCAGTTTTTGCAGCGCGTTGCCGTCGGCTTTGTCCACATCACCGACAAAACCGTAGTCTATGTCCTTTACCGGGCGCTTGTGTGCACGAATCACATTCATATCGGCGCCCGTCAGTCCCAAGGCATTTACGCCGTGTGCCTGTAGACCGGCCACGATGTTCTTGTTGACCAGACCACCGTAGACCATCGTTACTATGTTGAGCATATCGGCATCCGTAATGCGCCGTCCGTTTACCATGTGACTTTCGATGCCCAGGCGGGTGGCCATCCGGGTAGCCGACCGGCCTCCGCCGTGTACCAGCACTTTATGACCGGGCAGGGCGGAGAAGCGCGCCAGGAGTGACTTTAACGTATCAGGCTCTTCCACGATTTTTCCGCCTACCTTTATTACGGTGAGTTTCTCTTTCATCTTTATTCTTATTCTAAATAGGTATAGCCGTCAAGACCGGAACGGTAATTATTGAGGAATTCTTTTCCTTCTTCCAATGAGATTTTACCTTCCCGTATGCTCTTTGATACCCAGATTTCCAATCGTCGTACCAGTTTCTTAGGTTCGTACTGAACGTATTCGAGCACTTCGGATACGGTCTCCCCTTCAATGGTCTGTTCGATGTTATAACCGGTTTCGTTTACGTTGATATGCACCACATTCGTGTCTCCGAACAGATTGTGCATGTCGCCTAGAATTTCCTGATACGCTCCTACCAGGAATACGGCCATGTAATACGGTTCGCCGCTTTTCAAGGTGTGCACCGGCAGACTGTGTGATATATAATTTTCGGTCACGAAATTGGCGATTTTTCCGTCGGAGTCGCACGTAATATCTTGCAGGGTCGCCTGTCGATTCGGGCGTTCGTTCAGGCGTTGGATGGGCATGATGGGGAATAATTGATCCACCGACCAACTGTCCGGCAGGCTCTGGAACAGAGAGAAGTTGCAGAAGTATTTGTCGGCCAGCAGTTTGTCCAACGGGCGGAGCTCGTTAGGAGTGTGTTTCTGTTTCTGACCTAAGTAGTTCACCTCGCGCATGATGCTCCAGAACATGCTTTCGATATCGGCGCGCGTGCGCAGATCCACGAAACCGTGGCTGAACAGGTCCAACGCATCTTCGCGGGTCTGCTGGGCATCATGCCAGCTTTCCAACAAGTTACGCGGTGTCAGTTTCTCCCAGATATTATATAATTCTTTCACCAACTGATGTGCGTTCTCACCCGGTTCCCAATTTTCGCTCATGCTCGGAAGCGAAGCGGTTTCAAGCACTTGCATGATCAGTATGGAGTGATGGGCCGACAGCGACCGACCGCTTTCCGTGATCAGGTTGGGATGGGGGATGTTGTTCTTTTCCGCCACATCCACGAAAGTGGATACACAATCGTTTACGTATTCCTGGATGGAGTAATTGACCGAGCTCTCACTGTTGCTCGAACGTGTACCGTCGTAGTCTACGCCCAGTCCGCCGCCGCAATCCACAAATTCCACGTTGTAGCCCATGAGGTGCAGTTGTATGTAGAATTGCGATGCCTCGCGCAAGGCGTTCTGTATGAAACGTATATTGGTGATCTGGCTGCCGATGTGGAAATGGATGAGTTTCAGGCAATCGTTCATCCCGGCTTTTTCGAGCATGTCCAGTGCTTCGAGCAACTCACTGGAGGTCAGTCCGAATTTGCTGGCATCGCCGCCGCTCTCTTCCCATTTTCCGCTGCCTGAAGAGGCCAGTTTGATGCGTATGCCGATGTTGGGGCGTACGTTCAGTTTCTTGGACACCCTCGCGATGATGTTCAGTTCGTTGAGCTTTTCAACGACCAGATAGATGCGCTTGCCGATTTTCTGTGCCAGTAGGGCCAGTTCGATGTAGTCTTCGTCCTTGTAGCCGTTGCAGACGATGGGAGAGTTGGAGTCCGTATTGACGGCCAGCACGGCATGCAGTTCCGGTTTGGAACCGGCTTCCAGTCCTAGGTTGAACTTCTTACCGTGGCTGATGACTTCCTCCACGACCGGTTGCATCTGGTTCACCTTAATGGGATAGATAATAAAGTTCTCTCCCTGATAATTGTATTCCCGGGCCGCTTTCTCGAAGCAGTTATAGGTTTTTTCGATACGGTTGTCCAGGATGTCGGGAAAACGAACCAATACGGGAGCGGGAATATCACGGAGCGA
This sequence comes from uncultured Paraprevotella sp., assembly GCA_910584955.1. Lineage (GTDB taxonomy): Bacteria > Bacteroidota > Bacteroidia > Bacteroidales > Bacteroidaceae > Paraprevotella. The sequence goes on from CAJUDC010000022.1 coordinate 16,449, forward strand.
AAGCTCGTCGACCAATTCTTTCAGGTCTACTTGTACGCCGTTTTTCCGAGGGGTCACATAAACGTTTCCTTTCTCGTTGATGCCGAAGTAATTGACACCCCATCCGTTGATATTGTAAAGCTCTTTAGAGTCTTCAATATTCCATTTTCTCATTTCAATTATATCTTTAACAATTCGCGAAGTAGTCGGACAGAGTCCTTTATTTTAGCATAATTCTCCAGTAAATCCACATTCAGCGTGTGAGAAGCCTGCCGGTAGAACGGTTCGCGCTGTTCCAGCGAAGCGCGGATGAAGGCCATCATCTCTTCCGGTGTCTTGTCCTTGAGCAGCGGCCGTTCGGTCTTGCCCATTTTCAGGTGTTGATAGAGCACTTCGGGTGAGGCTTTCAGATACACCGTCTGTGCTTGCCGGTTCATGTAGTCCATGTTGTCGAAGAAACAGGGCGTTCCCCCTCCGCACGATAAGACGATATTTTCGAATTCGGCCACTTCGTGCAGCATCTGTTGTTCGATTTTCCGAAACCCCTCTTCTCCGCGCTCGGCAAAGATTTGCGGTACCGTGCGGTGGAATCGCTCTTCGATATACCAGTCCAGATCGTAGAAGGAGATGCCGAGTTCTTTTGCCAGCGCCTTGCCTACCGTGGTTTTCCCGGCACCCATATAACCTGTCAGTATGATACGTATCATTTCTTGCGGTTGTATGTACGTTTGCCTTTGGTGCTTTTGGCGGGTTTTTCCTCTTGGGTCGTGATCACGCTCATGCACTCTTCCAGGCTCAGTTCCTTGGGATTCTCTTGCATGGCCTTGGGCAAACGGTAATTCTGTCCTTTATAACAGATGTAAGGCCCGTAGCGCCCGTTCAGCACCTCCAGTTCGGGTTCTTCTTCAAAGCTTTTCAGGTGACGTTCCGTTTCCGCCCTGCGTTTTTCTATGATCAGGGTGATGGCCTCTTGCAGCGTCATTGTCATAGGATCTTTTCCGGCGGGGATGGAGGTGTACTTCTTGTTATGCAGAATGTAAGGCCCGAATCGTCCGGTCCCTATCACTACCTCCATATTCTCAAAGCGTCCCGGCGTGCGCGGCAGTTTGAATAAATCGAGCGCCTCCTGTAGGGTTATTGTTTCGATGCTTTGTTCTTTGCGGAGCTGGGCGAAGCGCGGTTTCTCGCTATCCTCTGCGGAGCCGATCTGCACGACCGGACCAAACCGGCCGATTTTTACGAATACGGGTTTCCCGCTTCCCGGATCGATGCCCAGTTCACGTTCGCCCACTTTGTGTTCCGATTTGACGTTGAGGGTTTTCTCAACCAAGGGATCAAAATCGGTGTAGAAATCTTTCATTACCTGGGTCCATTGGGCTTTTCCTTCGGCCACGTCGTCGAATTTCTTTTCTACTTCGGCGGTGAAGTTGTAATCCATGATTTCCGGGAAATACTGCAACAGGAAATCGTTGACTACCGTCCCGGTGTCGGTGGGGATCAGTTTTCCCCGTTCCGCTCCCACTACCATTGTTTTTACTTTCTCATCCACTCCTTCCGGGTTCAGGGTCAGAACGGTGTATTCGCGTTCTTCTCCGGGTTTGTCTCCCTTGGTCACGTATTCGCGTTGCTGAATGGTACTGATGGTGGGGGCGTAGGTAGAGGGGCGTCCGATGCCCAATTCTTCCAGTTTGCGCACCAGACTGGCTTCGTTGTAGCGCGGGGGACGTTGTGCAAATCGTTGCATGGCAACGATCTCCTTGCGTTGCAGGGATTGTCCGACGTGCAGAGGCGGTAGCCGGCGGCTCTCGTCCTCGGGCTCCTGGTCTTCGTCGCGGCTTTCGTGATAGACTTTCAGAAAACCGTCGAATTTAATGACCTCGCCGGTGGCGATGAATTGGGCGTTTTGTCCGCTGATGCTGATCACGGCGGTTGTCTTTTCCAGTTCCGCATCGGCCATCTGTGAAGCAATCGTACGTTTCCAGATCAGGTCGTACAGGCGCCGTTCCTGTGGTGTGCCTTCGATCTCCGTCTGATCCATGTAAGTGGGCCGGATGGCTTCGTGAGCTTCCTGGGCCCCTTTGGATTTAGTCTGATACTGGCGGCTTTTCACATAGTTCTCGCCCATCATTTCCGTGATTACCCGGGTGCTGGCACTGATGCACAGGGCCGACAGGTTGACAGAATCCGTACGCATGTAAGTGATCCGTCCCGATTCATACAGCCGCTGGGCGATCATCATGGTTTGTGCCACTGTGAAACCCAGTTTGTGAGCGGCTTCCTGTTGCAGGGTTGAGGTGGTGAAAGGAGCGGCCGGAACCCGCTTCTGCGGTCGGGTGGTGGTATCTTCGATGCGGAAAGTTGCTTTCTGGCAGTTTTCCAGAAAAGCATACGCTTCTTCTTTTGTTTTGAAACGCTGGTTCAATTCGGCTTTTACCTCGGTAGCGGAGCCTTCTTCGGGCAAATCGAAGACAGCCGTTACCCGGAAACTGTCTTCTCCCCGAAAAGCCTGGACTTCCCGTTCGCGTTCCACGATAAGGCGCACCGCCACACTTTGTACACGTCCGGCCGACAAGGCCGGCTTCACCTTTTTCCACAACACGGGCGATAGTTTGAAACCGACGATACGGTCGAGCACCCGACGAGCCTGTTGGGCATTGACCAGATTCAGGTCAATGTCGCGCGGGTGTTCGATGGCCGAGAGGATGGCCGGCTTTGTAATCTCATGAAAAACAATACGCCTGGTTTTTTCCGGTTGCAGTCCCAGCACTTCATACAGATGCCAGGAGATGGCTTCTCCCTCGCGGTCCTCATCGGATGCCAGCCATACGGTCTCCGCTTTCTCGGCTTGCGCTTTCAATTCGTTTACCAGCTTGGTCTTTTCCGCCGGAATTTCATAGTCCGGTGAGAAGTTGTCGGTATCTATACTGAATTCTTTTTTCTTCAGATCACGAATGTGCCCGTAACTGGACAATACTTTGTAGTCGCTCCCCAAAAACTTCTCTATGGTTTTTGCTTTGGCGGGAGATTCCACGATTACCAGGTTCTTTTGCATCGTCTTTTGGAAGTTTTTAATAATTGTGGGCGCAAAAGTAGGAAAAAAAACGATAGTACACCTTATATAATATGTTTTTTTTTCGACACCCGTATCGTGGCTTCTGAAAAAGGCGCAGACGGGGCGAATCTCAGAGGAGTTGTTCGCGGAGCAGCTTTTCTATGCCTTGCCGGATGGAATCAAGCCCGAAGAGCTCGGGGCGCAACTCGTCGATCGGTATCCAGTAAAGCTCCGCCGCATCGTCCATAGCGTGTGCCTGTGACAGATTGTTTACCCGGCACCGGAAAAAAAGGTCGACGGTGTGTACCAGAAAGCCGGAATAGAGGTAGGTGTTGGGTTGGGAGAACAGGTATTGTGTTTCCGTTACATCCAGTCCTGTTTCTTCTTTCACTTCCCGGATGATACCTTCTTCGCTGGTCTCGCGGCAATCGCTGAAGCCTCCGCACAGATCCAGGGTCCCCTTGGCCGGTTCCTTGCCTCGCCGGCATACAAGCAGTTCGTTACGCTCGTTGACAATGACAGCCACGGTAGCGGCACTTGGATTGAAGTAATATACGAAACCGCAGTTTTCGCAGCGCTTGGATTTTTCGTTGTTTATTACGAAGTGGGAAGAGCCGCAGCAGGGGCAATGGCGAAAGAGCGATAGGGGATGTTCGTGGCACATGATTATCTGACTTTTTGTTGCAATTTGTATGGGATGATCTGCAAAAGTACGGATTTTCTGCATAAAATCAGCTGTTTGTCAGCATCATTTTTATATGCTTTCTTGTATGGGAAATAAAAAGGTCTACACCTTTCCGTAAAAAGGTGTGCAGCAAAATGCAAAAAGGTGTACACTTTATTTGGAAAAGGTCTACTTCTTTTTCAAATGGGATGAAGCTGTCACACTTTCAGGTTCTTCGTGTCGACGTAGGCGGACGAAGAAGATAGATTTTATGTCTCTTCGTGTGTTCGGACCCTTATAGGGTTAAAAATATAACTTTTCGTTCTTGTTTTTTTGTTTTTTCTGCGATTTGTTAGTATCTTTGTTAAACAAACGTATTATTTAGTAAATGGGAATCTTCTGACGAAGAAACCGCAATAAAAAATAGAAATGAGATCGATTGTATGGTTTGCAGGTGTGTTCGGTTGCATGTTGTCGTCTGCCGTTTGTGCGCAGACGGGGATTCCGACGCCTTTGTCTGAAAAAGTAAACGGTACCTTTTCCCGTCAGGTGGAAAATTTGAAGAACGGAGCCCGGCGTGTCAAAGGGCAGAATGGGGGAGTGGCCGGAGTGGTTCCCGCTACGTTGTCCTGCACGGATGCCGAAGCCGTATCGGTGGAACTGAAACGGTGGAATATCCGACATACCGTGATTACGGACCGTGTGGTTACGGCCTACATACCGGTAGCCTTGGCGGATAGCGTGGCTGCTTTGGAAACCGTGCGGAGCATTAGCGGAAGCACACCGCTGGAACCCTCGATGAATAAGGCGATTGAACATACGGGCATGAAACAGGTACATGCCGGAACAGGGCTTGAATCGCCTTTTACCGGTAAGGGAGTTGTTGTCGGTGTGATTGATCAGGGTTTTGAATATACCCATCCGGCCTTTTCCGACGGAAAGAGTAATTTGCGCATTTCGGCCGTATGGAACCGTTATGCGGACCGCGAACTGGTGACGGATGCGGAAGAGATAAGAAATTTGCAGTACGACGGTATGAGTTCCAACCATGGTACGCATGTGGCCGGAATCGCAGCCGGCTCCCGGAAGCTGATGAACCCCATTACTTTCAGAGGAAATGCACCGGATGCCGAATTGGTGTTCATCCCCTCTACTTTTGGCGGAGCGGAAGTGCTGGAAGACGTGAAGTTCCTGAAAGAATATGCTGCGGAACAGGGTAAGCCCTGTGTGGTGAACATGAGTTTCGGTTCGCAGGGCGGTACGCACGACGGCAGAAGTGTGGCGGCGCAGGCGATGGACGAATTGCAGGGAGAGGGCATGCTGGTAGTACAGGCTGCCGGAAACGATGCGGAAGTCAATCTTCATGCCCGGGGAGCGGTCAAAGGTAACGGCAGCCCGTTTCGGGTGCTGGTGCAACCGACCGACGGCGAGGCGCTGTATGTGAACTTCGTCAGCGAGGTGCCGTTGGGCAATGTGCAGCTTCGTTATTCGGTGGATGCCTATAACACGGTGATCGGATCGCGCAGGGATTTTACCGCAACGTATGATCAGGCTGGGGTGGTGTATCAATGGACGGATGAGCCGACCGGTAAGAAGATGCTCCAATTCTATAATGAACGTTGGAAGGAATCGTTGAAAAAGAACGAGGTGCTGTGTATCAGCCTTTATGCGTCGGATAACGTCAGTCATACGTTCGATGCCTGGATACCGCTGTCCCGATACGGCACTTTCCTGACAACGGGTAAATTTACTTTTACACCGGGAGACAACAACTATTGCATCGACCCGCAAGGACGGCGTCCGCTGATCATCGGATCGTATGTCAATAAAGATACGTTTGTGTCGTATGGCGACGGTGCCACTTATACGTGGGGCTGGACGGTGGGCGAGATGTCCTCTTTCTCCAATGTGGGGCCTGTGGTGGGCGAATGGTTGCCTATGCCTCTGATCGGTGCGCCGGGTTCGGGAGTGCTTTCAGCCTACGGCAAGCGGGTTGACGGGTTCGATCCGAAAAAGGAAACGCAGGTGACGAACGGGGTGCGTTCGAACGGTGAGATGTTTTATTACGGTCTGATGTCGGGCACTTCCATGGCCTGTCCGCAGGTGGCGGGTATCGTGGCCTGTTGGTTGCAGGCGTATCCGAAACTGACGCCCGAAGAAGCGGTGGAGATTATTCGTACAACGGCTAAAAATGACGGTTTCACCGGTGAACTGGACGGAGAATGGGATGCGCAGTGGGGATATGGAAAGATCGACGCGTATGAGGGCCTTAAAGAGTGTATCCGGCGGGCTTCGACGGACGCTGTGGCCACCGTATGGGACAGTTTTGAACCTTTGACCTGGAACAAATCGCCGGAGAAATGGCAGATTTTATTTAATAATGCCGAAAGTCGGGCGTGCATCAGCGTGGCCACGGTTGATGGCAAAGTGGTGGCAAGGCGCGAGGTGAAGAATCTGGCGCCGGCTCACGAAGAGGTGATCGGTTTGCAAAGCCTGTTGCCCGGTATGTATGTGATTACCGTGCAGACGGCTAATTACGTGCAATCGAGGAAGTTCATAAAATAAGTGTACGGAGATGGAAAATATGATGGCTTGGTTCGAGGCGTTGCCTCCGATGTTGCAGATGTTTTGGGGATGTGCCCTGATTAGTTCCGCGTTCTTTTTATTGCAGACGATCCTGATGCTGGTGGGAATGGAGTCAACGGATATTGATGTAGACGTGGATGCCGACACGATGGATCTGGGCGGCGGTCTGTCGCTTTTCTCCATCAAGAACTTGGTTAACTTTTTTCTGGGTTTCGGCTGGTTCGGCGTGAGTTTCTACGACAGGATTGCCTCGCCGGAGCTACTGGCTGCACTGGCTGTACTTACGGGAGCCTCGTTTGTTGCATTGTTCGTCTTTCTGCTGAAGAAGATGATGAAACTCGAATCAAACGGCGCGTTCCGTATAGACGATTGCCGAGGGCTTTTGGCCGATGTCTATCTGCGTATCCCTGCTTCGCGGGAAGGATGCGGAAAGGTGCAGATAAGTGTAGGAGGATCGGTGCATGAACTGGATGGCATGACCGACGGAGAAGCTCTTCCTACGGGGACCAAAGTGCACGTGAAGGACGTGCTCGACGAACAGATACTGCTGGTGGAGCGGGTGTGACTTTATTATTCATTATTTATAAGTAAGCTATGGAGAATTTATTGATTCCGGGTATTGTCATTGTGGTGGCCTTTATCCTGGTGGTTTCTTTGTTGAACCGTTACAGACGATGCCCGTCTGATAAGGTTCTGGTGATTTACGGTAGCAAGACCAGTCGTCAGTCGGCTAAATGCGTACATGGAGGCGGTGCTTTCGTATGGCCGATCATTGAAGACTATGCTTATCTGAGCCTGACTCCGATTTCCATTGACGCCAATCTGACGAATGCACTCAGCAAGCAGAACATCCGTGTGGATGTGCCAAGCCGTTTTACGGTGGGAATATCCACCGAGCCCGAACTGATGAATGCGGCGGCCGAGCGCCTATTGGGGCAGACGCCGACACAGATACAGGATCTGGCGCGCGATATTCTTTTCGGACAGTTGCGTCTGGTGATAGCCACCATGAGCATTGAAGAGTTGAACAACGACCGCGACAAGTTCTTGGAGAGCGTTTCGAAAAACGTTGAGGTGGAACTGAAGAAAATCGGTTTGCGTCTGATCAACGTGAATGTAACCGACATCAAAGATGAGTCCGGCTATATCGAGGCTTTGGGACAGGAAGCCGCCGCTAAGGCTATCAACGAAGCCAAAGTGCGGGTGGCCGAACAGGAGAAGATCGGTGAAATCGGTAAGGCGGAAGCTGTGCGTGAGACGCGTATCCGCACCTCCGAAGCCAACGCACAGGCTGTAAAAGGAGAAAACGAAGCTAAAGTAGCTATCGCCAATTCCGAGGCTTACCGTCGTGAGAAAGAGGCCGAAGCACAACGTAAGGCTACGGCTTCGGAAAAAGTGCAGCAGGCAAAGGCCTTACAGGAGGCTTATGCTGCCGAACGGGAGGCTGAGGAAGCCCGTGCCGAGCGCGAACGCTCCACGGAGACAGCCAATGTCATCGTGCCGCAGGAAATCGAGAAACAACGTCTGATTATCGCCGCCGAGGCAGATGCCGAACGGGTGCGTGTAAATGCCAAAGGTGAGGCTGATGCCATTTATGCCAAGATGGAAGCCGAGGCAAAGGGTCTGTACGAGATTCTGTTGAAACAGGCAGCCGGTTACGAGAAGATGGTACAGGCTGTGGGCGGTGATGCCAGCAAGGCTTATATGCTTTTGCTGCTTGAAAAACTGCCGGAACTGGTGAAGACGCAAGTGGAGGCCGTCAAGGGGATCAATATCGACCATGTCACCGTTTGGGACAGTGGTGCGGAAGGCGGAAACGGGAAAAACTCTACGGCTAACTTTGTGTCCGGTCTGATGAAATCCGTTCCTCCTTTGAACGAACTTTTTGATATGGCTGGACTGAATCTTCCCGAGTATCTGGCAAAGAAAAAGGAAGTGCCTGCCGGAACGGTTTCCGAGGAAGCGGAGGAAGTAGAGGCTTAAGTATCCGAAAAGTCAAATAAGTAGCCCGATCGGGGGCTCGAAAGAATCGTCCCTTCTCCCTGCAAAAGGGGAGAAGGGGGCTCAGTAGCCAAATCGTGGGGATAGCTTTCCTAGAATTGTAATATATTTCTTC
>CAJUDC010000023.1 GCA_910584955.1 uncultured Paraprevotella sp.
GACGAGACGTTCGAAGTGACAGTTGACAATGAGCAGGTAAAAACGTATATGACTCAAATTGCTCCGCGCATAGAGGCACATATGCGCCAACAACTGCACAACCGGAAAATCACCATGCGGATACGCGTGGCCGAGGCCAGCGAGCTGACGCGTGCCTACAGCAAACCCGAACAATTCCGGCTAATGAGCCAAAAGAACCCGACGCTCCTCAAACTGAAAGAGGAGTTCGGACTGGAACTGGCCTGAACGGCCTCTCCCCTGCCGTTTCCTATCCCTGCATATCGTGGTTCAGCAGACGATATTCAGCCATCTTCTCGTATTTCGTTCCGGGGCGTCCGTAATTGGCATACGGATAAATGGAAATACCGCCGCGCGGCGTGAAGATACCCGTCACTTCTATATACTTGGGATTCATCAGCCGGATAAGGTCTTTCATGATCTTATTCACACAATCCTCATGAAAGTCGCCGTGATTACGAAAACTGAACAAGTAGAGTTTCAGACTTTTGCTCTCCACCATCCGCTCATCCGGCAAATAACAGATCCGAATCTCCGCGAAGTCGGGCTGTCCGGTGATGGGACATAGACTGGTAAATTCCGGGCAATTAAATCTCACCCAGTAGTCGTTATCGGGATGTTTGTTCGAAAAGGTCTCCAATACTTCCGGTGCATAATCCTGCCGGTATTCCGTCTTTCGGCCTAACGCCTCCAGCCCCTCGCACGCTCTTTCGTCGCTCATCGTCTTTTTACTTTATTAATAAATGATTACTTTGCCGCTTTGCGCGCCAGATACTGCTCCAATCCCTGCCGACGCAGTTTGCAGGCGGGACAGTGCCCGCAGCCGTCGCCCGGCACACCGTTGTAGCACGTCAGCGTCTCGTTCCGTACCAGCTCCAACACCCCGAGTTCGTCGGCCAAGGCCCACGTCTCGCACTTGTCAATCCACATCAACGGCGTATGAATCACAAACTGTTCGTCCATAGCCAGATTCAGCGTCACGTTCAGACTCTTAATAAACGCATCGCGACAGTCGGGATAACCGCTGAAATCGGTCTGCGACACCCCGGTCACCAAATGGTTGATGCCGTGTTCACGGGCATATACGGCTGCGATACTGAGAAAAAACAGGTTACGCCCCGGTACAAAGGTATTCGGGCAATGCCCTTCGGGCTTCTCTTCATCCATTTTCAGTGTGCCGTCGGTAAGTGAATTGCGCCCCAGCGATCCGATAAAGGATACATCCATCGCCTGCCATTCCACGCCAGCCCGCCCGGCGATGTCCCGTGCCAAGTCGACTTCCTTGACGTGTTTCTGTCCGTACAGGAAGCTCAGCGCCACCACGCTGGCGAAGTGCTTCTTGGCCCAAAACAGGCAGGTGGTGGAATCCTGCCCTCCGCTAAACACAACCAGGGCCGTGTTCTTGTTCATCATAGTTCCGAAATCTTTAATACATTATACGACACATCGTTATCATATACATCCGTTCCTTCGGTACGTTTCACGTAATCGACCACACGAACGGTGACGGGCAACACAAGAATCTCATAAAGGGTCTTGAGCACCACCTCGCACACCATTATCAGCAACAGTTTGCTCCAAGGCAACAGCCCGCCTAGGGCGATGGGGAAAAACAACAGCGAATCAGCCGTTTCACCCGCTACCGTCGACAGAATGGCACGGACCGAAAAATGCCGCCCGCCCGAAGACACTTTCATGACACTCATTACATACGCATTCAGGAACGAGCCGAACAAAAAAGCGACAAACGAACCCAACGCCACGCGCGGAGCCTGACCGAAAAGTTTATGGAAGCCTTCTTCATTGTCCCAATACGGCGCTCCCGGTATCCAGTCGGCCAGTGCACCGAACAACACAAATACGAAGTTCATCAGAAAACCGCACCAAATGATAAAACGGGCTTTCCGAAAGCCCCACACCTCGGCGATGCAGTCGTTGATGATATATGACACAGGAAATACCAAAAGACCGGCCGTGAGATGCAACGGCCCGAGCACAAAAGGTTTTGTTGCCAACAGATTTGCCAGAATAAGGCAGACACAAAACAATATCCCCAGCAACATGAAGGATACGCTTACCGTTCTTTCTTTCATCATTTCTTGTTTTTAACGAGGTTACCAAGCACTCAACGCACAGCCTTGCGACCGGCGGCTGCAAAGATACGAAAAAGGAAGCGAACCGCACGCAGTCGGTGGCAAGTTTTTACCCAAAGATCATTCTTTCCACTCTCTTTCCTCAAGAACGGACAAATATGATCACTATAAAAAACAATCCTAACAGCAGAAAAAGGAAAGTCTACCTAACAAAAATGCAATCAGTCTGTAGCGATTTTTACATTCGACACTACCATCGGCTGCATAACTGTCCCGGAGGGCAATTCGGCTTTTCCGCCTTTGATGCAAAAACCAAACAAACAAAGTATCGTCACCACAATAGCGGCTGCGACGCGGTTATTCCCTTCAGCGGAAAGATTGTCACCGGCAAGAGGCACGGATGTGCCGTCAATTGCCGTCACACTGCGCACCACAATTTCCAGTTCGCCCGGCAGGCCCATCAGTTGCGCTTTTTCCACACGCACCACCTGCCCCTGGGCAATCGCACCGGCCTCAATCACCGTTTTCCCATCGACTACAACATCATTCATTACCCGGAAAGGAATCATTTGTCCTGCATGTACACTCTGCCCGCTAACGGTCCGCATTAGCTCCATCGGTATCATCGTACCGGCTTTCAGCAACACCGTATTCCCTGGCGCAGCCTGAAGAGACACTGAAAACATACAACACATCAGCACAAAAGCCATCCCTCGCAATACAACCGACTTCTTTACACAATCAAACATAATCTTATATTTATTAATTAATCAACACGCCATTATTCTGCTCAAGCTGTTTAAACAGCTTTTCCTTTTTCCGCGCATTATAGCGCCGCACACTCCGCATGCTCCCTGATATATTCCCAATATAAAACGAAACACCCAGGAAGCCACACAATCCCGCCACGCCGTAATTTTCACTGCGTACACTCGTATAAGTAGCGTATGCCAACAGCGAATTAACCAGCAGGGCCGTCAACGCACTACCCCGGTGACCGGCATACCAATAGCCCGCACCCGGCACTACGCCCAGCAATCCCGCCACTGCCGTTTTCTTGGGACGGAATGTCTGCAAAGCATTTATCACATCAGCATTTACTTTCTGTTGGTAAGAACTTATGGAGACAGCCCCACCGCACAACCGGTCGGTCGCCTCGCCATACGTTCCTTTTCGAGCAGCCACCAGTCCTTGCAAAATCGCAACCCGCTCAGCTTCCCCGGACAAGGTAATCTCTTCAAGGCTTCCAAGCACAGCCGAAACCGAATCATAATTTGCTGTGGAATAATACAACAAAGCGGCCTGTATCCCGACTTCCGGTCTGCGTTTTATCGCCGGACGGCACTGTGTTTCATATAGATAAATACCATCTTCGTACGCCCCCAAAGCACGCAGACAAAGTAAACGGTCAGCCCACAGCCGAGAAGTATGTCCTTTGCCCAACAACTCTTCACGCTCTATCTCCAACAAGGCCTCCCTATAATATTCCTTATTAATCAGATGATTGATAAAAACATAACTGTCGGAAGCATCACCGCGTTGCCACACATCCACAGCGTGCGGATGCTCCGCCCACTGCCGATCATACAACCGGGCACTGTCAGCAGACAGCATATCGAGCAATCGCCCGCGACCTTTTATTGCAGCAAATACATACATATCACGGTCGTGGCTACAACGCATCAGCCTGTCTGCCAACCGTCCGGTTGCCTTCAAAAAGGGATATTGCGCATAAAGTTGCATGCCATAAGCCGAACAATGCGGATACATCGGACAACGACCGTTTTTCTGCGGAGCAAAAAATTTCTGATAGATGCGTATATAATCTTCCGATGCACTTCCTTTCGATGGCTGGGCAACAACCGGACAAATACGAACATAGAAGCAAACCAACAGCATCCACCAGCCCCATTCCACACACCGGCAGCCTCCAATCCTCCCTCTTATCCGGCCATATATAAATTCTTTCCGTGCTTCTCCATTCATTTTCTTTGGCTTTCTCTCATCCGTCGTTTCCCTTCTTCCCATACCATCCTCTCCGCAATCAAACAATCAACATGGAAGAAACATACAAATTTAACATAGATCCCCCATTTGGAGAGCCCATAAGCGTTAAAAGATTATAATAAAAGAAAATGTAACCTTCTCGCCTCCCGCCGCTCATTTTCTTTCACCCCCTCTGCCTGTCCCTTCTTCCATTTATTTCGCACAAACACGCTCCACATCCTCCGGCCTATGAAAAACTTTTTGTACTTTTGCGGACATAGAATTGATTTATTGACCCTAAAAACCGTAAGAGACATGATGAAAAAATACCTCGCAGGTGTCGTCCTGCTGACAGTTTGCAGCGGAGCGACCGCACAGACCCAAGGCGCATACAGCATAGAACTGAACCTGCCGGAACAGACCGGAAAGACCTTGTATCTGTATTCGGTGGAAGACCGCACGGTGCTGGACAGTGTCGCACTGAACAGCGCTACAGCCGCAATGAAAGGCAACGCACGCCTGCCGCAACTGGTGTGCCTGTCGATGGACAAACTGGGCGGACGGCGCATGAATGCTTTTATTCTGGACGCCACTCCTACCCTGCTGAAAGCCAACGAAACGGGGACGGAGATAGACGGTTCGGAAGCCAACAAGGCCTTGTGCGGCATGGAAAAGAAAATCGGTGCATTGGAAAAGGAACAGCAGGCTTTGGTAACCGAATGGAAAGCCGCCGGAGAAAAATACAAAGGGCAGATACCCGACACGTTGCGTAACCGCATAGACGATGCTTACGATGCGATAGAAGAAAAGAAAGTGGAAGCCGTCAAGGCTTTCGTTCCCACGCAGCTGAATTCACTGGTAGCCGCCTATTACTTGGCACGCTATCAGAACAGTCTGGAGCCGGAGTTTGTCGGCAACATGCTGAACGGCTATCAGGATTATAAAGACAACGCACTGGTAAAAATCGTTGCCGAAAGTCATCAGGCCAACCTGCGCCGTGCCGTTGGCGCCCGTTTCACCGATTTCAGTATGCCCGACGCCAAAGGTACGATGCGTAAATTGTCGGACTACGTAGGGCGGGGGCAGTACGTGCTGGTGGATTTCTGGGCCAGTTGGTGCGGTCCTTGCCGTGCCGAAATGCCGCACGTGAAGGCCGCCTACGAACGTTTCCATGCCAAAGGCTTCGAAATTGTGGGCATCTCGCTGGACAACAGCCGCGAAGCTTGGATGAAAGGTACGGAGCAACTGGGCATCACCTGGCCGCAACTGTCGGATCTGAAAGGCTGGCGCTGCGAAGGCAGCAACCTGTACGGCATCCGAAGCATTCCGCAAACCATCCTCTTCGGTCCCGACGGGAAAATAGTGGCAACCAATCTGAGAGGAGAAAAACTGGCAGAGAAACTGGCAGAGATCTATAAGGAGAAATAATCGCTGTTTCCGGTTCTCAGGAAACGGTAAGGACGGGCGAAAACAGTAAAAAACGGGGACAATCCGGTGCTGTTTCCGCCCGTTTTTGCTGCTGTTTCTTCCCGGCTTTTTCTTTGCCCGAACCGTCTGTTTTCACTTTTTCTACAAGCCGGAAAAACGTTCTCAGCACCGTGTTTCACCGGGATGCTCGCCCCGTTTCAGCGTCATGCTCATCTCTATGCCACGCGGTGCGCACCACTATTTGCTTTTTTGCATGAAAAAAGGCCGGTTCCCCCGACAGGAACCGACCTTCTCCTCTACCAGATTATTTTCCATACTTCAGTACGAGAAACGTATAGACTTCCGTTTCCCGCCTTTTACAATACGAAAATAATCAACAATATTCATTCTCATTTTTATATTCCCTGTAGTTGTCCTACAGTATTCACGGAGCAAATATACAACATTTTTCCGTTGTTGTCAAGCCCCATCCTAGAAATCAATATCCAAACCTACGCCAATCACCTTGTTTGTACGCGTAAACGCATCGCTTCCTCCCAGCACGCCGGTGTTCACCAGTGCCTGTGCCGCCTCGGAGCCTTTGGCTAAAGCTACCACCGAGCTTACCTTGTTATAATCGTTCGTATAGCGGTCGTACGTGCGGTAGAACGTCTGGAAATAGGCCAGATTGAGCTTCATTTTGCGGGTCAGACGCACACCTACTCCCAACCCCATGGACGTGGAGCTGACATTGAAACTCATATCTTTCATATACTCGTCCGTCATACCGAAATTGGTGCTTTGCGCACCGGCGCTTACCTGCACCCGGTCGCAGATGTCGTATTCCATACCGAAAAGATATTCATTCGTGCCGCTTGAAAGCAACTTATGGTCATTGGAACTTTGCGTAGCCTGCTTGTCGAAGAAATGATGATAACCCGCCATCACACGCCAGGTGGGCAGAATCTCATACTGCGCACCTACGGTAAGCAGCGCCGGAATGTCGGCCGCCACCTTACGTCCGTCGCGATACATATCCAGCGCGGAGAGGTTGGCCGCAGAAGCGCTATTGGCCGCCCGGTTTTTCAGACGCATACGTGTTTTGAACTCGTACTTCGCCCCCACATTGAACTTACCGTATTTAAAATCCAGTCCCAACACGGGCGTGAGGCCCCATCCCGTCTGGTCGCAGTTCAGATCCACGTCCTGCGTAGCTACGGCCAACGTACCCATCTGACGGGCTTTCTCACCCATCTCCTGCGCCTGAGCCATATGCGTAGCTGCTTGTTGCGCATACTGAGCAGCCAAAGCCTCATCACCAGCAGCCAAAGCAGCGTTTCCAGCAGCCGTAGCCTGTTCGGCCAGCACTTTAAAGGCCGTAGCAGCCCCTACCGCCTTTTCATAGTTGGCCTGGAAAAGTCCTGAAGCACTTGTCATCTCACCGGTTTCGGGATTATTCACCTGTATGTTCTTCACATACCCGTAGTAATTACTGCTGGCATACACCACACGCGCACCGGCAAATGCGGCCAGGTGCTCGGTAATCTTATATCCCGCACCCAGCTGGAATCCGTAATAGTACTGACGACCGCGCATGTATGAATCCAAATCGTAACGGTTGATGCCCATCTCTTTTCCCACCAGCGCCAGCAAAGCCGCCTGGCTTTCGAAAGAGCCCAGACCGTCATCGAACGTACATTTGCCACCGCCGCCACCCACGGCAAAACTGGAGGAAAACGACCAGCGGTCCGTGTTGTAGGCCAACTGATAGGAAGGAACGACAGGCGCCTTTGCCTTTCCCTTGAACAGACGTGTCGTATTTCCCGGATCGGATGCCTTATAGGCGAAGGGCAGGAAGGTGGAAGTAACCTCACGGGTCTGATAAGCGCTCTGCAAATTAATCGAAAGATGAAAGCCCCGGTTCAGCCAGGTCACACCGGCGGGATTGCTGTACACCCCGTCTATGCCGATGGCTCCGTCGCGGGCCGGATTGCGCAAAAAGGCAATATTCTGATTCGTATTCGTCAGTAAACCGCCCGCAAAAGTTGGAATTGAAACAACCGCAAGAGCGGCACATAAAAAAGTAGTCCTTTTCATATAAACTTATTTTTCTATAAAAATGCAGCGCAAAGGTAGATCATTCTGCTAAAGTATGCAAACATTCGCCTGTATTTTATTTCATGTTGAATAGTTTTATATAAAACGATCTATAATCATTCCGCCTATAACACCCACTGCTCCCCCTACCGACGACCTGTCTTCGTTTGGGGCCGCCTGTGTGCGTCGGCCCCAAGCCCTCTTCACACAACTGCTTTTCCCCTTAAGAAGCCGGAAAGCAAATATGAAATATTCTTTGGGGAGATACAGTTTTTTCCCCTTTATTCACTATCTTTGTGGTTATTAACCTTATTTAAACTACATCAGATGAGAATCTTTTTTACGTGTCTACTAGGCTTCTTACTGGTCGGAATATGGCCTGCACAAGGCCGCAGAACGACTTCGAGTGAAGAGAACGGCAATCATGCACCGTCTTTATGGGACGGCATCGACGTGAAGGGTAAGTATTTTGCTCTGAACCGATTTGGTAATTCCACAGCGTATTTACGCGAAAACAACGACCTCACACTGGGGGCCCTCGCTTTTGACAAAGCGCAAAAATGTTACTGGCAATTTGAAGAAACGGGGAAGACCGGATGTTATTATATAAAGAATGCCACCAGCGGTTTGTACATACAATCTACGAAAAGAGGGCTAAGCCAGCAAGTGCCGACAGGCAACCAGCCGGTAGAATTCAAAATAGCCAAAGACGAAACTCCGGGAGCCGCCACCCGAGGATATTATTACCTATGCAGCACGGACCAGAACATCAGTAACGCCACAGACGGCACCCTGGGACTGAACTACGCCAACGGTTCGGTGGTGGCTTTCCATATCAAAACCGGACGCGGCAATTCGTATTGGGAGATCACGGAAGTGCCTTACGAATACGAAGTCCCGCCGTTCGCCGCCGTGCCCGAGATTACCAACGAGGCGGAGGCACTGAAATACACACTGCTGACCGAAAGCGGTTCGACATTGGCCTGTGTGGACGGAAAGCCCGTTCTGGAAAGCCGGCAGGCCGATCCACGGCAGTCATGGTTTTTCGCCGGCACCGGCAATGCCCGAGAAGGCTATCTGATCGTATCGGGAACAGGAACGGGGCAAACACTGAACACGGACGGCGAGGGAGACTATAAAGTAGAGACGACAGACATCCCCACCCGCTGGTTTGTAAAAACAGTGGAAAAAGACGGATATACCTGGCTTTCTTTCATTCCCCATTCCCAAAAAGAGAATCAGGAAGGGCACCTGACCGTCAACGGTGATTCGCTTTTCCGATTGGACAATTACCGGTCGGCTTTCAGCTTGGCCAGCCAGATCTATTTCCTCCCATGCGGAACCAAAGGGGAAATGTTTCTGAACGCACTATCCGTCACCGGCAGGGATGTGCTGAAAGAATTACACTATGCCTCCACCGGTCAGCCGGCCGGCTACTACACTCTATATACCCGTGACAAAGGCAGGGTTGCCATCGGACGGCCTTTCCACCTGCAACTGGACCTCGGTCAGACCGCCCCGGAAGGTATGATCCACGTCTATTTCGACTGGAATGCCGACGGTGTTTTCGAAACGGCTTATTCATACGAAGCCAACTCCCAGCTGGAACAGGATTTCCCCGTTCCCGACACCGCCCGGGAAGGTAAGACGCGCATGCGCATCCGGCTCACGGCAAACGGCCTACAGGGAGCCGAAGACGACGTATGGGGAGCCACCTACGATTTCATCCTGGACGTAGCTCCACCGCAGGAAGACCGTACCGTCATCGTACGCCCCAACGGTTCGGGACGCGGGCGGTCCTTCATCCGAAAAGATACGGAAGAAAGGGATACACTGACCGCCGCCTATGGTGAAGAAATAACCGTGGAGGCCGTTCCGCAAGGAAATGCCGCTTTCATAGGATGGCGCCAAGGGCACACTATAGTATCTACCCAACCGGTTTATACGTTCACGCTCACCGAAAACAAGGAGTTGGAGGCCTGCTTTTCGCCGAATACCCGTAAAGGAACGGATGCCGTGACGTCCGCAGAAAGGAAAAAAGAGACTGACTTTACCTACACCACGGAGCCGGGTGTCATCAAGATCCGCAGCAACGCCCCCTTGCATTCCGCCGCACTGTACGGCAGCAACGGCATCCGAATGCGCCGGAGTACACACAACGAACTGTCCACGCTCGGTCTGCCCCGCGACACGTACATACTGAAAGTGCAAACCGCTGCCGGAGAAAGCGGAAAGAAAATAGTTCTCCCCTAATCCCTATCGTTCAACATTACAAATTCTTACTATATGGAAACTAAAAAATGGATATGGCTGGGAAGCACACTGCTTGCTCCACTGGCCGCAAGCGCACAATCTGCCCTTAAAAAGCCCAACATCATCTTCATCCTGTGCGACGACATGGGCTACGGCGACCTGGGATGCTACGGACAACAGTATATCAGCACACCGAACATCGACCGCATGGCCGCCGAAGGCATGCGGTTTACACAAGCCTATGCCGGCAGCCCCGTCAGCGCTCCCTCCCGAGCATCGTTAATGACCGGACAGCACACGGGACACTGCGAGGTGCGCGGTAACAAAGAATATTGGTCCGGCTCCATGAAATACGGTAACAACACGGAATACACCGTAACCGGTCAGCATCCGTACGATCCCGATCATATCATCCTGCCCGAGATTATGAAGGACAACGGATATACTACCGGTATGTTTGGGAAATGGGCCGGCGGATACGAAGGCTCCGTCTCCACACCCGACAAACGGGGAATAGACGAATACTTCGGTTACATCTGCCAGTTCCAGGCTCACCTCTACTACCCCAACTTCCTGAACCGCTACAGCAAAAAGGCCGGTGACAAGCAGGTGATCCGTATCACTATGGACGAAAACATCAAACACCCGATGTACGGACCCGATTACATGAAGCGCCCGCAATATTCGGCCGACCTGATCCATCAGGAAGCCATGAAATGGCTGGACGACCGCACGACCGACGAACCGTTCTACGGTCTCTTTACCTACACACTGCCCCATGCCGAACTGGTACAGCCTTCCGACTCCATCCTGCAAGCTTATAAAAAGCACTTCTGCAACGACAAGTCGTTCGGAGGAAGCCAGGGTTCCCGCTATAATGCGATAGACCATGTGCATGCCCAGTTTGCCGGCATGATCACCCGACTGGATGCCTACGTAGGAGAAATCATGGCCAAACTGGAAGAAAAGGGCATGGCCGAGAACACCATCCTGATCTTCTCTTCCGACAACGGACCTCATGAGGAAGGGGGAGCCGACCCCACCTTCTTCAATCGCGACGGATTGCTTCAAGGCCTGAAACGTCAATGCTACGAGGGAGGTATACGCATTCCGTTCATCGTGCGCTGGCCCGGACAAGTCAAAGCCGGCATCACAAACCCGCACCAGTTGGCTTTTTACGACATCATGCCGACTTTCTGCGAACTGATCGGAGTGGAGAACTATACCGAGAAATACAAAAGCACGAAGAAGGAAACGGACTACTTCGACGGTATCTCGTTCGCTCCCACCCTGCTCGGCCGCGACGACAAACAGCAGAAGCACGAACATTTGTATTGGGAGTTCAATGAGACCAACCAGATAGCCGTGAGGAAAGGCGATTGGAAACTGCTGGTGAAACAAGGGAACTGTCTGCTCTTCGACCTGGCAAACGATATTCACGAAGACAATAACGTCGCTTCCCGATATCCGGCCATCGTAAAAGAGCTGAAAGAGATCGTTAAAAAAGAACACACGCCCAATCCGTATTTCTCGGTGACGCTACCGCGATAACCCGAGAACGGAATGCCTTATGCTCTAAAAGCTGTTGCGAAGCCGGCTTCGCAACAGCTTTCTTTGTATCTCCCCACCCCGGATCGGCATACCGTAAAAAAACGATCTTCGTTTCGGAAAACAACACCGCTGTTCGTATACCTTATATAACCGCACGAAGGCGATACCCGCCTTGGGTGCCGCATTCATTTATTTACCACAAAATCCAAACGCATGAAACATGTTCTTTACGCCGTTCTCTGTTCGGCAGTCTTTCTCACTTCCATGCCGGCCACAGCCTCCACGGGCCGCGACACCACCTTCACCGCTCAGGCCAACCCGTTCGTCACTTACAAATACCTGGGCGACCCCGCCGCTATGGTAGACGAAGGGCGGGTCTACATCTATGCCGGACACGACGAGTGCCCCGATCACCAGAACCGTTATGTCATGAACGAATGGTGTATTCTGTCTACCGATGACATGAAGACCTTCACCGAACATGCCTACACCTTCAAGGCATCGGATATTCCGTGGGCACGCGGGGAGGCCTGGGCCAGCCAGGTGATTCGCCGGGGAGACAAATATTACTGGTTCGTCACCGCCGAACACAAGACCATACGGGGCAAAGCCATCGGAGTAGCGGTAGCCGACTCTCCCACCGGCCCCTTCACAGCACAGCCTGAAGCACTCATCACCAACGACATGACCACCCAATACACGCCCATCGGATGGGAAGACATCGATCCCACCGTATGGATCGACGACGACGGACAGGCCTATATGTTCTGGGGAAACACACAACTATATTATGTAAAGCTGAAAGAAAACATGGTGGAACGGGACGGCGAGATAATGGCTATCAGTATTCCGGGCATCCACCAGCCGTCCCTGCCGCTGGAAGGTGCACCTTTCTATACCGAAGCGCCTTGGATACACAAGCACAAGGACTGGTATTACCTGAGTTTTTCCATCGGATTCCCTGAAAAGACGGCCTATGCCATGAGCCGTAACATCAACGGCCCCTGGGAATACAAAGGAGTACTGAATGAAATTGCGGGTAACAGCAATACCAACCATCACGCCATTATCCGATTCAAGGGCGACTGGTATTTCATCTATCACAACGGGGGCATCAATACAGCCGGCTCCAGCTACCGGCGCTCGCTGTGCATCGACCGTTTATATTACAAGAAGAACGGAGAATTACAGCGTGTGCAAATGACATCGGAAGGGCTATGGAAAAAATAACTTGCGCCCGTCGAGAATATAGATACCGTGCGCACGGCCATGCACGGCGTTGAAGCGTCCCGGCGCAGCTGCCGGCATCCCGTTTAACCGATACATCCCGGACCGTTTCACCGTTTTCCCCAACGGACGGTCCGGGATTCCCGTTTCCGTCCCGCCGCCGATCAAAGGCAATTGACGGCTCCCCGCATTCCCCGAACGATACAGACAGACCCGAAAGGGCCGAATATGGCCGTTGCCCTCCAAGCGTACAAAGCAGGAACCGCTGTCGTCCAGTCCATAGCATCCCCGTCCTTCGAGCGGGCGCTCTCCGGTCAGCGTACCTCCCAAACGGAAAGTATCACCTCCGGTCCCGGATTCCTCCCTCACCGTGGCAGCTATCGTTTGCGCCCCGCCTTCAAACAACAGGCGGACCGGCTTGCCGGATGCAGTTCCCCGCAACAGGTAGGGACAGTAAGCAGACATCACCGTTCCCTCGTCAGCGGCAACCAATATGATACCTGTCTCCGCACAACGCTCGGGGACAAAGACCGTCCACTCCGTCGGCACCTCCCCTTCGACCGTAAAACGCGTTACGGCAAAAGGAAGATAGACACTGTGGTAACCGCCGTCCGAAACCACGGTTCGCTCATAGCGTAAAGTTCCGTCTTCGGGAACACGAAACGCATACTTCACCCATATCGTATCCCGGTCGGTCCAACCGACAGGAGTGACAGCCTCGCCCAACGGCGTGCCGTCGGGCAACGTTTCTTTCAGTTGTACCACATTCCTCCATTCCCGAGGCAGGAAAGAGCGTTGTTGCTCCGTCACATACGTAAGCGCACTGTGGCATTCCGCCTCCCAAGGACCGGCTATATCGGCCTGTGTAAAGTCGACCACCGGCATGTTCCGCCAGTCCAATGCCTCCAATTGTCCGGCAGTCCATTCTCCGTAGAAGGTCGTCACGCAAGTAGCCGTATCCCGCCGCAAGGCAGGCGGTTGCACTTCATAATAAAAGGTGATGTTGGTTTGGGTGCCGGGTTTGGCATACAATCTGAATCCCGATCCCGCCCGGTCGGCATACAAGTAGTACGACCGGCTATTCTTGTCACTATACTTTATTGTCTCTGCCGTGGCAACCCGTTTTTTCGGATCGGTGAAATCAAACAGGAAGTCGGCGCATAGCGTTCCGCTCACATCCGCCTCAGCCAACGTGTAGAGCGGGACGGACGAGGCGGACGAACTGCCTTTCCGGTCGTAACACAGCAGACCGCCGGTAGCCTCGTCGCGTAACCGGAAACGCCCGGCAGGCCCGCGACCATTCAAGAATTCTATCGAAAAACAAGCCGCTGATATGCCATGCACAGTGAGGGTACCGTCTTCGGACGCTTGCAACTCCACGGTTTTTCTTGATCCGAATGCCGTCGACAACGTTTTCTGCTCCCCCATCACTTTCGCTTTCCCGTCGGCAAGCACCGTTCCGATCAGGTAACGGCATCCGTCGGTATAGCGATCCCGACTGTCTGCCATCCGAAAGCGCTGGGCTTCCATCCTGACAGTCCACACGCATACACACAGGCATCCTATCCAAATCCGCCATACATTCATAGCGCCGCCCTCCTTGCCTTTACTTTCCGCTGCCGACCGATGATACGACCACCGTTGAGGCCGCCGCCGTTCTCCTCTACCGACAAGGTGTCTTTCTGCGGTCCGTCGGGCGTATCGTCGCCGCTGTCCGGCGGTTCTTCTCCTGTTCCCGGTCCCGGTGGCGGGTCTTCTTCGTCGTCCCCTCCCGTATGAAACGGGATGCCGTCTCCCAGCCACTGGTAATCGGCCAGATCGGTGATACCCGTTGTCTTGAGGTACGTCCCCACCAATCCCAGTACACGGATGCAACGGCCCAGGCTGTCGGGATTTTGTACCAGTCCGACGCCCCGTTTCCATTTGGCGGAGGTAAGACGCACGGGCATACAGAAATCCGCGTCATACTCCTCGGGATCATCCGCCATCAGCACATTGGTCTCTTTGGCTCCTTCAGCCGTGAACTCGGCATATTCCATGCTCTTGTAAGCCCAGCCCACCACGTAGCCCACCGCCCACACCTCCCGGCCTGTAAGCGATGTGCCTGAGGATAAAATCTCACTTACGGTATAAGGATGCGTACCGCTTCCCTGCCCCGTGCCTAAAATAGGTTCGGAATTTTCACCGGAAGAATCCTCATCGGACGGTGTGACACTACCCGGAACTGACGGTTCGACCGGAAGATCCACTCTTTCACAACCGTCTGTCATCATGCAACCTGCGAGCAGCAGTCCGCTATATAAAGCCTTCCACAGCCCCCGGGTATACCCGCCATCGTCCTTTCTCAATTCATTCTTCCGTCAATGTATCTTTCACTTGCTTGAATTTGCCGGACAGGTTGTATGAATAATATGCATCATCATACCACATCCAGGCATATACCGCTATAATAAATATTGCCCAACCGACAATAATGTTTTCCCACATACGATTTTTTACAGTTAACCTACTACTTTACTTTATGGTTAACAAATATATGTTAACTTGCCCGTATGACCAAATATTCAGCGGTATTTTTTACGAAAATAATTCAGCGTACGCAACCAAGGGTACGTCCGCGCCACGGAACCGAAATGCCTGCCCGTGGACAAACTGCGGCGGAACATATCGACAAAGATACGCAACTCCTCGCTCCAGGCCCCCTTGCGGCTTTCATCCCGACGGGTGCGTTTACGACCGAAATTGCCTCCTTCGCACATGTCGTTCAACAGCCATTCACCGGCTTTCCGATAATCATCCACCGCCAACGGGAACGCACGGCGCGGCAAGCCCAATGCCTGTACGGCCGCATAACCGAAAGCCCCGAATCCGGCGGTCATGCCCAACTCTTCCACTTCGCGCAACAGACGTTGCCTGTCTATGCTGTCGGCATACCGGACCAGCAACAGCGTCCAATCGGTCAACTGCCGCAGTCCCACCCCTTCGGGTATCAGGTGCATGAAAGCATGTACAAAGAGAAACAAAGCATCAAAACCCGGCTGCGGCACCGTCACTTCCGTGCCGTCGCTTAAAGCCAACCGCCGGCCGCCTTCGGCCATCCAGGCAGCCTCGATACGCTTCCATGCCCGGTTACGCTTACGACCGTAGAAGAAAGTGGCCGCACGATGACACTCCACCGGCACCCCCTCGTAGTCAAATTCCAAGTGCTTCTCACGCTCCGGTGCGTAGGTCAGTCCCAGCTTTTTTTCAAAGGCCAGCATGCAGTCCCAACCGCCGGCGCCCACCAGCCAGTCGATGTCTCCGGCTACCCGATGAGCAGGCTCCGGCCAGTTCATCGCCGCTCCCTGGCCTTTCAGCAACATCGGCTCGTGCGGAAACAGCGGCACCATCTCCGCCTGCCACTTTTTCAGGGCGGCGTTTATCCGCCGGTTACGCTCCGCAACACGCTGCGTACCTCCCAGCCACCGCAACCAAAGTTCAATCGGAGGTCGTTCTTCTTTCGGCAGTTTATTCAGGGCGTCAAACAATATCCCGTCCATCGTCTGCTCACGGGCTATACGACGCACTTCATGCCACACCGTCCCCTCCACAGGCAGTACGGTACGCACACTTTCGTCGTCCCACAGCGCCAAGCGCAACAGCCCCAGAACAATGCTCCACGGGGATTTATCCATCCGCCGTTACTTGGTTACCAATACGACAATGGAAACAATGGCGCTGATAACTCCCAGCACAGAGCCTCCGGCCGACAGATACGTATAGAAAGGACTGCTCTTGATGCTCTTGCTCTTGTTAGGCTCTACGTAGATCATATCATTTTGCTGCACATAGAAGGCCGGACTGGCAAATATATCGGCTTGCGTCAGGTCGATGGTGTACATCATGCGCTGTCCGTCCTCTTCACGGAACAACTGATGTTCTTCCGCAGACCGTCGTCGTCCACATCGCCGGCCGAGGCCAGCACGTCGATAATGGAATTACGCTCCGAACTGAGTTCCACCATGCCGGGACGGCGCACGGCGCCCACCACGGCCACACGGGCGTTCATCAGACGTACGGTCACGTCGGGTTCCTTTATCAACTGTTTTTCCCGGATCTTCTTCTCTATCAATTCGGCGCACTCTTCCGTGGTGAGACCGGACACGAAGACGGCTCCGATAACGGGCAGAATCACTTCTCCCTGATTGTTTACCGTATAGCCGTAAGCGTTGTTAACCCCTTTCGTATTCGACAGGTTGGTATTGTACCCGGAAGTTCCCATCATGACATCCTGGGCAAAAACCCGTAACAGTTCGGGATCCTCGCAGGTGATCTTAACGAGAATGTTGTCGGCAGGCTTCACCCGCATAATATATTGTTGTGCTATCGTCTGGGCCTGGTTATAGAGCGAATCGGCTCCCTGGAAATAGACAATTTTCTTGGTGGATACACACGAAGTAAAACTCACTAACAGCACCGTCAGCAAAACGGGTAAGGACAATCGTATTGTTCTCATCTGCAATTTTTTATCGAAGGGTTATACATATACTTCCAACAGTTCGGCCCGCTCATCGGGACATAGCGTGACACCGCCGCACCGGGCGGCCACCAGCAAGGTATGACCGGCCTCCAGCCGGATGCTTTCTTCTCCGCTTGCCACCTTGCAGGCACCGGATACACAGATCAGGATCACAAAAGAATCCAATTCGCTGTAATCGCACTCCATCGGCTCGGTAAGCCGATAGGCCGAAGTAGTGAAATAAGGAGACTGCACCAGTGTAGCGGGTTCGTTATCCGCCACAACGGGCATATTTTCATCCGGAACCACCCGGAAATCAATGGCCTCGCGCGCCTCTTCCACATGCAGCTGCCGGGGACATCCCCGGGCATCGGTACGCCCGAAGTCGTAAATACGATAGGTTATATCGCTGCTTTGCTGCACCTCGCAGACCAGACATCCCGCACCGATGCTATGCACCCTGCCGGCCGGCAAATAAAACACGTCCCCGGGCTTCACCTCGCAAGAACGCAACACCTCGGGCAATGTACAGTCGGCCACCCGGGAAGCGTACTCATCGGCACTCACCTCGCAGCGGAAGCCGCTCAGCAAACGGGAACCCGGTTCGCAATCCACCACATACCACATCTCACTCTTGCCCCGGCAACCGTGGCGGCGCGCCGCCAACGCATCATCGGGATGTACCTGCACCGAGAGATCCAGCCGGGCATCAATGAATTTGACCAGCAGCGGAAATTCATTGCCATACGTCCGGTAATTCTCCGCTCCCAACAGTTCGGCGCCCATCTCCGCCACCAGCTCGGGCAGCGTTTTTCCGGCCCGAGGACCGCACGTCACGACGGACTCGCTGCCCGCTATACCGGACAGTTCCCAACTCTCGCCTACACCATCAGGCGCATCGTCCAACTTTTTATAGGCCGCTATCCGGCATCCGCCCCAAAGCGTTTGCTTCAGCAACGGACGAAAGGAGAACAAATTCTGCTGCATCTTTCCTCTTGTTTCAAAGGGGCAAAATTAGTAAAAAATTCTAATATTCGGGCCGTAAAAAGCCTTTTTTGAGAAAAAAACAGGAAAACCGGCAGCCTTTCGACACTTGTCCAAGGCCACAAACGAACGGGATGCAGGCCATAAAAAAAAGCGGTGCTCACCACATTTTATCGTGGCGAGCACCGCTTTTCGGCCTGAACGGCTGTTTTTCAGCGCATCGGTCCGCACCGGTTGAGGCGTTCCACCTCGCAGGCATCCTCCAGTATGCACTGGGGCGGATAGCAACTTTCCAATATCAGCCGGAACCGCTCCTGCTCCACGTTGCCGGATACCGGAGTGCCCCAAGCGGAGTTACAGGCGTAATGGTTCAGGATCGTATAGAAAAGATTTAACAGCAACCGTTGGTTTTCATTCAGTTTCCGGCAACGAAACTGCTGTACGAAGCTGAATATCGTGGCCAACAGAGGCACCGTATGCCGGCAAAGCGTGCCCTTGAGCGTATTACCGTTAGGCTCGAACTTATAAAGCGGGCCGCCGGTATAGTTGCAAAGGGCCAGTACAAGAAAAGACCAGAGCAAGCCGAAATCGTCCATCTGTGAATGGCCCAGCGAGGAACGTTCCTTCACGGGCAGACGACACAGACCGGTCCCCACCGAAGCCAGCAGAAAGAGCAACCGATTGTAATCGGCCCGGGAAATATACACACGCAAGAAGTTCTTTTTAATTGTTTTTGTTGTTTTCATAGTATAATAAAGCTGTTAAAACGAAAAAGCAATGCACAAAAATAAGACATTCGGCGGGCATTCTTTTGCGACGCACCGCAAAAACAAGCGGAAAAGAACGTTTACCTTTGAAGCGGATTCATCCGACAGTGTTTAACTAATCTCTAACCTATGACAAATGTTTTTTCCGTAGCCGAAGTGGCTCTGATGTTCTTCCCCGAAAGTCTTCCGCAAAACGCCCTGCGACGGTTCCGCTATCTGCTCAAAGGCGACCCCGACCTGTGGAACGCCCTGAGCGAGGCCCGTTTCCACAGCCACCAGCGCATGTTCACCCCTATGCAGTACGAGATCATCATACGCTTCCTGGGCGAACCGGCCTGACGGCGAGCATCCGAAACGACGATAAAGAGGCAGGGCCGACCAAACGGAACCGAAAACGACGAAAAACAACCGGCCCGGGAAGCCCGCTCCCCTACCTTTGCCTTGTCAATTGACGGGGAACGGCTTCCGCCCCTGAAACCGGGAGCCAGAACTATTCACTCATAAAAACATAAACGTATGATTAACATCAAAGTAGTAAGACGAAGCGACGCACGCGACAAAAGTTTGCCGGGATTGTATTACGGCTGTGTAAAAAGTTTCTCCAAAGTCAATATGGAACAACTGGCCGAGCGCATCACGGCACACTGTACCGTCACCCGAAGCGACTGTCTGGCCGTATTGGCAGCCATGCAGGAACAGGTGATCTACGCCTTGCAACAGGGATCGCGCATCAGCCTGGGAGACTTGGGAAGCCTGCGCCTCACCTGCCAGAGCGGAGGCACCGCCACACCGGAGGAGTTCGAATGCACGGATGTAAAGAAACTGCACATCGTCTTCACACCCAGCAAGGCCCTGCGCGAAGCCGTGAAACTGACCAACAGCAACATCCGCCTGAACAACCTGTTCAAAGAGGGCATACCGACCACGGCTCCCAAGGAGGAGAAGGAAGAAGTCAATCCCTAAACGAGCGGACGGATGAAAGCGCTTACGAATCGTATGTCGCGGGGACTACGCAACGGGAACCCGCTGAACCTACGGCGGGGCGAATCGCTCTGGCAAGGTCTGCGAGCCGAGCAGACGGATCCCGAATTCCTGCAATTCCGCTCGACGGCATGGGGATACCGCGCCGCCTTCGTCACCCTGCGGACCTATCACCGCAAGTACGGCGCTTCGACGCTCAGGCTCATCATCCGCCGTTGGGCACCGCCGGACGACAACAACGACACAGAGCTGTATCTGCGGATGGTGCAGACGTTAAGCGGGCTGAACCCCGACCGAACGCTGAACCCGGAAGACCGCACCTGCATGGTGCCGCTCGTATCGGCCATGAGCCGGGTAGAGAACGGCGTGGAAGCCTGTCGGAGGGATGTGCTTGAGGGCTGGGCGCTCTACATGGGCTGAAAGCGGCTGTAAAAACGGCCACGTATCAAACATCAAAAAAAGAAAGGAGAAAAAATGAAAAACGAGAAACTATGGAACACACTTTGGAACATCATCGTGGCAGTGGTAAGCGCCATTGCCGGCGTAATCGGCGGAGCTTCCATGTAACCCTTCGGTCCGACCGGACCGATCTATGACCAAAGAGGCCGTCCCTTGTGCAAGGGGCGGCCTCTCGTTCTATCTATACCGTGTGCGGATTATTTAACCAGCACTTTGGATACACGTACTTTACCGTCGCTCAAGATTTCCTTCTTGATGTAGATGCCCTTAGTCGGACGAGCCACCTGAACACCGTTCGTAGCGAAGTACTTGGTGTCGATAACCTGAGCCGTAGCCGTCTTATCGCCGGCAACGCCCTCTACAGCAACCGGAGCCGTCTTACCAACATAGAAGAGCTGGAAGTTGTCGAACATTGTCCAGTCTCTGGTAGCCAGAGAATCTTTCTTGAGACCGACAACCACGCTGTCTACGCCCTCAGCCACCTCGAATGCGATTTCATTATCCTTGTAGTAATCGAAGCCGAAGTACTGAGAAGCGGCCTCCATCGTGTTAGGCGTCCATACCCCTGTAGCACTGCCTAGGATAGTAGCCATATTTTCCTCACCGGTACTGGTTACGGAGCTTTCGGCAGCACCGGCAAAGATACTCATCAACGGAGTAGACCATGTGCTCTCACCGGCAGTTGCGTACAAGTTGGCATACAGCGGTTCGCTCTCCTTACCGTTGGCAATGGAATCGCGGCGAGCTGTCGCACCCGGAGTAGAGTTGTGGCCCAGGAAGCGGTAGAAGCCCTGTACGGTCAGTTTGTAATAACCGGGAGCCAGACCGTAGATCGTCTGATTGAAGTCGTAAGTCTTGTCGAAGATCTCGTAAGCACCGTAGTTGGCCGTACCGCCACCGGTCCAGCCGTCGGCAGAATTTTCATTGGCGTCGTTTACGAAGCTCGGACAGCTCATGACGATCGTAGCCTCACGCGGATTCTCTTCCGTAGCGGTTTCCAGATAATCGTACAATACGTGTGTAGCGAATTCCTTCTTCAGGTTCTTCAACGTTTCATTCACCTCATCATTGGTAACGAACTTATCCGGGAACTGGGCATCAGCCTTCAGCGTAATCTCGTCAATCAGAGCGGCCAGGCCTTCGTAACTGCTGGAAGCTTCCGGCAAAGTGGCTTTCACGGCAATTTCATCAGCCTGCTGCATCACCTCGTCTACCAACTTAATGGCAGTCTGAGCGTACGTGATGGCATCTTTCAACTCGGCGAGAGCGGAGACACAAGCTTCGGGAGTTTCCTCCAAAGCAGCACCGGCAACTGCAACAGCAGCGTCGATCTTGTCGCAAGCCTCCTGTACCTGAATATCATTGTCAAGCAACGACTGGGCCACAGCCACCTGTTCTTCGATAGCATCGGCATAATCCGCAGTACTGTTACCGGCATAATATACACGGAAGTTGTCGAACAAGCTCCAGTAGTTACCGCTGATAACATTACCATAGCAACGCATACCGATCTTCAACGTACCGTCGGTTACTACGCAATGGATTTCGTTATCATACAAGCCTTTCTCAAAGTAAGCGTGTGCACCCACCATGGAGTTCGGCGTGTAAGTACCGTCAGCGTTCTGATTATCGGTATTGAACTTCTTGTTGCCGTCTGCATCCGGTCCTTCATCGTAAACGATTTCAGGCTGAGCGTCGTCAAACAAGCTCTTGCAGACTTTTTCCGTATCGTTACCATAGAGGAAGAGACGAACGTCCTCGCTCTGGCCTTTCCATGCGTTGAAAGCATCATCATGACCGGTAGAACGATAGAATGCCTGTGCCTTGATCGTATACTTACCGTTAGGCAGGTTGGTCAATGTCTGGCTGATGTCAAACAGTTTGTTGAAGAATTCACCGCAACTGTTGCTAACGGCTACGTTTCCTGTATTCTGAGAATTGGTCCATCCCTTGTTACCGTCGTCGAAGTTCGGGTTAACCAGCAGCGAAGTGATCTCCTTGCCGGCACCGTCCGGGCCGCTCAGCACTTCACGGATACCGTCCACAATCATCTGATCCAACTGTGCATAAGCAGCATCGATGTCAGCCGTTGTAAAGGTACGGTCGTAGTAAGCGTTTTCCCAGTCGGGAGTTACCTCGTCGATGGCTGCCGCTACATTTTCAAAACCGGCCTCTACATAGAAACCGCTCTTTTCGGGAGCCACCTGATCGAACAGTACATACAAACGTTTGTAAGCTGCCTTTTCTACGGCTACCGCTCCTATCAACGAATCGAGTTCGGCAATCATAGCCGTAGCTTCGTCGTCGGTACCGGAATTATAGATATTGCCGGCTTTATCGATAGCAGCCTGCAACGTTTCTTCTGTTGTAGCACCGTACAAGTCATCGTTACCCGGATTGATCAACTGACCGGCAGCGTCAATCTTATTCGTCAGCGTATTCTTAACGGCATTGGCATCCTTACCGAAGAAGGTCAGTTTGAAGTTATCCACACCTACCCAGTTGGCATTGGTGTTTTCAGTCATGAAACCGATAGATACGGAATCGCGGATCACAACAAAGTCTACGGCAAAATGTTCGGGTTTGCCGTTACCGGTGTTGCAGGCAGTACGGCTCATGATACCGCCGTCTGCAAACAGATAGGTACCGGTGATTTCCAGATTCTCATCATTCTGCTGCACAGCGATAGCATCAGCTTCCAGTCTGTACTTACCGTTGGGCAGACCGCTCAAAGCCTGAGTCATGGCTTTATCGGGCAGAGACTGTCCACCAGCGACCCAGTTCTCCAGGAATTTAGAGAATGAAAGGCCCGTATCGGGATTAGTCTGAGTAGAGCCTTGGAATGCAAACGAATCGGGCTTCTTGGAACCATCCTGTACGGCACCTACCCAGTTGTCCGAATTCTCGCAAGTCGCATTCTTGATGAACATATCCGTTACATCGAGCGGATTGTCTTCGCTTGCTCCGCTGAACACATCTTCGTTGATAGCCAGACGCAATGCAGCGGCAGCGGCATCGATCTCTTCAACCGTAGCATTCGGGTTGTTATATACAGCCTCAGCATCGGCAACAGATACGGTCGGGTGTTCTTCCGAACGAACCAATTCATTATACAGGGCCTTGCGGCTCTTGTATGCGGTATAATCAGCCGGTGAAACGAGCAACCAGTCTAGCGCTGCGTTCTCAAAGCCTTCCTGCGTATTGTCGATAGCCGGATAAACAACAGTGCTCTCCATTGTGCCGTCTTCGTTGCGCCTGCCGTCCCAACCGAAATAAGAATTAGCATAAGTACCATCCAGAACATCCACACCGAAACTTGCGTCGGCATCAATAATCTTAATACGGTAAGTGCCGTCAGCGTTGCGGGTGAATTTCCAGAAGTTATGTCCCTGCGAACCCATATCCATGAAAGAACCGGTGGGGCTATCCATAAAGGTATAACGACCTGTCTTTCCGCCAAATTCGGTATTACTCCACATCGTCCAGCCGGTATGCTGCAAATCAACACCGACAGAATCGGTCAACAACATTTCATTTCCGTTCTCTCCCAACGAAGTGGTCGTACCCCAATTATTACCGTTTACAAGGAACTGGCCGGCACCTGTGTTGTAAAGGTGATAGCTGTTCTTGCTAACCAATTCACTGCCCTTGGGTGACGGCGCCGTCCAGCCGTCCGCCATAACGGGAAGGCTCATAGATGCCGCACATGCCAGTGCAAACATGGGAAGTAATTTGTTTTTCATGTTTATTAAGAATTAAATTAATAATATAATTGTTTTATGTATTCGTCTTAC
>CAJUDC010000024.1 GCA_910584955.1 uncultured Paraprevotella sp.
TCCGCCCGGGCCATCAACTGCACATCTAGGTGTGTTGTCCGCACATCAGGGTTCGGTTTGTATACATCATGACTAGGTTTGTACAAACCCCGACGTGATGTACACTTCCTTTGTACCGGAGGTGGTTTTGGATAGTCCGGCCCGTACTGTTTCTTCGCCGGAACGCCTTGTGTCCGGTTGATGGTGCATGGCGGGCTCTATGGCCCGCATAATGCCGGATTGTTTCGTCTTCGGAATATAGGGTGCTATGTCCGCAGTCTGAAAATGGAAGATATTCTATACTTGAGAGTAATCCGTTAAAGACGCTCTCGTAATGGAGGTGTAAATGCCGACGCCTCGGCATGGGCTGCAAATGTGTATGAATGGGCAAGGATCTGCAAGGATTTAGTAGATTCTTTTTGGAAAAGACGGAACTGTTTTTTGAAAACATTTTTTAATATGCGGCCTTACATCTCGTTATTTTCTCTATCTTTGTCCCAACTAAACTTAATACCATTTAAATTAACTCTTTATGAACAAACTTACCAAACAGCTTCTGTGGGTGGCCTTGTTGGGCATCCATTCTTCTG
This sequence comes from uncultured Paraprevotella sp., assembly GCA_910584955.1. GTDB lineage: Bacteria > Bacteroidota > Bacteroidia > Bacteroidales > Bacteroidaceae > Paraprevotella. Next base: position 570 of record CAJUDC010000024.1, read on the forward strand.
CAGAGGCTAAAATCGAACATCTGTTGCCGGTGCCGAAAACGGTCGCGGCTACGAATGAGGCGGTTTTTCCTCTGGCAGGTTCAGTGAACCTTGCCGATGCCAGCGACAATGTTTTGCTGAAGCAATTTTTCACGAGCCGGGGTATGACGGTTACGGGAGGCGCCGCACTGACGGTGAACACCACACAGGTGGAACAGATTCCCGGAGCCTACGATTATGCGTTAGCGGGATATGCCAACGAGGCCTATACCCTGACGATCGGCAGCAATCAGATAAATATTACGTATGTGGACCCCATTGGGGTGACCCGTGCCGCTCAGACGTTGATGCAGTTGGCCGAGGGGTATGAAGGTATGGCCGGTCTGGAAACGTTGACCCTGACCGACTGGCCCGCTTTCAAGTTGCGCGGCTTTACGCATGATGTGGGCCGTAGCTATGTGACCGTGGAGGCATTGAAGAAGCAGATCGATCTGCTGTCGCGCTTCAAGGTGAATACGTTCCATTGGCATCTGACGGAAAATCAGGCCTGGCGTTTTGAAGTGAAGGCTTATCCGCAGTTGACGGAGAGCCGCCACATGACCCGTTTTGAAGGCAGCTATTATACACAGGCGGAATGCCGCGAGGTGGAGGAGTATGCCTATGAGCGCGGTGTGACGGTGATTCCCGAGATCGACATGCCCGGTCACAGTGCCGCTTTCCAGCGTGCGATGGGATTCGGCATGCAGACGGAAGCCGGAAAGGCCGCTCTGAAGACTATTCTGGACGAGGTGGCACAGACGTTCACGCGGGCGCCTTACATCCATATCGGTGCCGATGAGGAGCAGACTACGAAAGCGTATCTGGACGAGATGGTCGGCTATGTGCGTGAGACGCTGGGGCGTAAATGTGCGGTGTGGAATCCGGTGCGCGGGGTGGCGGTGAGTGCCATAGAGGCTGATATGACGCAACTTTGGGGCACGGCCGGAGTGGCTGTCGCCGGCAAGGCCAATATCGACTGCCGTTACAACTACCTCAATCATTTCGACGTGTTCGCCGACCTGGTGGGTATATATAAAAGCACTATATATTATAAGGAGAGAGGCGATGCCACTGTGGCCGGTACGATTTCTTCCTGCTGGAACGACCGCAAGCTCGCTACACAGGAGGACATCATAGCCCAGAATAATTTTTATGCTTCTGTTATCGCTTCGTCCAGCAGAGCCTGGCAGGGGGGCGGCAAGCACTACATCGACAACTGTACCAACGGAGGTACGAATGGCGGTGGCGGGGTGATGCTGCCCGCAAGCGGTGAGGAATATGATGATTTCCTGAATTGGGAGACGCGGTTCCTCTTCCACAAGGCCCATACGCTTAAGGGGGAGCCTGTTCCGTATGTAAGACAGACCAATGTACGGTGGCGCATCACCGATGCGTTCCCCAACGGGGGGAATGTGACCGCTGTTTTTCCGCCGGAAGAGCAGATGAACACGGAGGGTGTGTTACCGGATGTTTTTCAGTATAAAGGTGATACCTACGGTACCGGTATGGCTACCGGTGCAGGCATTTATCTGCGTCATACGTGGGGGCAGAGTATCATCAACGCCTATTATGCGAATCCCGCTTATAACTCTACGGCCTATGCCTGGACGTATGTGTATTCGCCGGTAGAACAGACGGTAGGTGCCCTGATAGAGTTTCAGAACTACAGCCGGTCGGAACAGGATCCGGCGCCTGCGGCTGGTGACTGGGACCTGATGGGGTCGAAGATATGGATCAATGGCGCGGAGGTGGCTGCCCCGGCTTATGCGAATACGGGTGTGTCCATCAGCAGCAAGGAAGTGACATTGAAGAACGAGAACTTCCCGGGACGCGAGCCGATAGCTGTTACGCTACGGCAAGGATGGAACAAGGTGTTCTTGAAACTTCCCTACATTAACGCTGCTTACCGGTTGGATAAATGGATGTTTACTTGTGTGTTCACCGATACGGAAGGTCGGAACGCCGTTGACGGTCTTATCTATTCGCCGAATCAGTGTATGAATGCAGAGGCGGAAAGCGTGGCAGCCAAGATCGCTGAGGTGAAGGCTTACCGGCGGAGTGTGGTGAGCGAAAAGCCCGGTTATTATGCCGAAAATGTGGCAGCTGAACTGGATGCGGCGGTGGCTGCGGTGGAGGCAACCTTGTCCGACAACTTGCCGGCAGAAGAACGTGCGCGTCAGATCGGTGAACTTGAAGCGGCCCTTCAGGCGTTCAAGGCGTCTTGTGCGGGTGCGGAACTGTCGCAACCCAAAATCAGCGATGCATCGCAGAGTTATTATTACTCTTTGAGTACACCGTTGCGGGAGAACCGTTACGCAACGTCGAACGGAGCCGGAGCCGATATGACCGGTAATACGACTGCCACGACGGCTTCCTACTGGAAGTTTGTCCGTCGTGCCGACGGTACGTTGAATATCGTGAATTGCGCCGACGGTACGTTCGTTTCGCCGGCCAGCGGCAACAATACGGCTTTGAAGACACAGACGGCATCTCCTGCCGCTGGCTGGACCCTCAAGGCGGCGGATGCTGTGGGATATTTTATTATCACAAGCGGTACGGTTGAGTTTAATCAGACGAACAATTCCTCTCTTGGCTATAAAGTGTATAACTGGGGAAGCGGTACGAATACGTCCGATACCGGCTGCAAATACAGTATCCGCGAGGTGAGTCTGAATGAGTTCACGGTACGTTTTGTCAGCGAGGCGGGCGAAGCGATCGGCACGGATGAGCGGTTGCTCCTTTCCGGTGAGGAGGAAGTGACGGCGGCATCCTTTGCAGCGCTTTTGCCGTCCGGCTATATGGTGAAACGGTTCGAACTTTCCGGTACTACGTATACCGTGACCCTGATTAAAGGCGGTGTGCCCGAAGTGGGTGGATATTATTACTTCTACAACAAGCACAAAGCAGGGAACAAATATTTTTATGACAACAACGGTTCCGTTGGTTTCGGCACGGTCAAACAGGCCGGTGATGAGGCTTATATCTGGCAGTGTGTGGCAAACGGCACCGACAAACTGGATTTTGTCAATCTGTCTACAGGCCGTTATTTTGCATGGAAAGCATTGAGCGGTACGGCTTACGGCTGGACGGTGGATGCCACTCTGGGAACTGTCGGTACCGGCGGCGTGGTGAATGAAGGTTGTGTGACGCTGAAAGGTGTGACGGGGTCTTCCACGTATCTGGTGACCAAGAACAACGGAACGTTCGACCAGGCTACACGGGCGGGATATTACGACGCGACGTTCTCCAGCGATTACGGCTTTGAAAATTGCGGTAGCGATGTGCGCTTCCTGACGGTAGAGGCACCGGCTTATGCCAAGGCCAGCTTCATGCTGGGCGACAAGACCAGCAATCATACGTTCCTGATGACGGACGGAACGGAAGGTGCCCTGCAGTTGGTAAGTTATAATTCGGCGTACAAGTTTGAAGGCTTCTACGACGGTGACACGAAACTGGAGAGTGTGGATGCCTCGGTTATTACGGAAAGCAAAACGATTACCGCACGGTTCAGTCTGAATGTGTTCAGCGAGACGTACGGTGAGAAGTGGATACGCATCAAATGGAACCGCAACAGCGGATATGCGGCCGGACTGGCTTTGGCCGGAAATGGCGGTAACGAGGGACGTGCGGCTAAGGATGTGACACTCGACTTGACGGAAGAGGAACAATTGTGGTGCCTGGTGGGCAGTGCGACCGCCGGCTTCAAATTGTATAATAAGGCTGCCGGTGAATCACTGGCTTTGCATGTGAGTGCGACGACCGACGGCACCCCGGCCCGATTGGTTGCAGCCTCCGGTGCCGGTTTGTGGAAAATTGTGGAAAAAGGTGCCACCTATGCCATTACACCTCGTGCCAATACCAACATGAGTTTGAATTCCTACGGCGGGCAGGGGATGGACCTGAAACTTTACAATGCCGGAGATGCCGGCAGCTGGTGGGACTTCGAAAGCGTGACGCCCGGTATGCGGCTGACCACACTCATTGCGGGAGTGAATCCTTATCCTACGAACAATTATCTGGCCGGTGAACTGACCTTTACCATTGACGGGACCGGCACTACAAGTCGTGTCAGTGCCGTATCCACGGAAGCACAGACTTATTATCTGCCTATCGGATCTTCCGTGAAATTGGAACAGGGACAGGCCTATCGCGGTTTTATTGCCAATGGAATTACCATGAACGGCCAAACGGCGTCCAGCGTGGCCTTCACGGTTTCGGAGGAAGCCTTGGAGATTGTGAATGCTTTTGAGGTGGATCCCGATAACGAGGCTCAATATCTGTTCTATTCGCCCAGCCCGACAAACCATCCGTATCGTATTCCGGCTATAGCCACAGCGAAAAACGGTGATATCATCGCCTTGAACGATCATCGTCCGTGTGGCGGAGACATAGGTTTCGGTGAGGTGGATATTTATTGCAGGGTGAGCAAAGACAACGGACACACATGGAGTGAAGGTAAGATCATTGCCGACGGAACGGGTGTCGGTGGAGCGGTGGATTGCGGATTCGGGGATGCCGCCTTGTGTGCCGATCGTGAGCGCAACGAACTGCTGATGATGTGTGTGTGCGGTAATGCCTTTTACGGCAGTGGCTCCACTACACGTAACAATCCGAACAAGATGGCGCGTTTTACGGCTAAGTTGAACGAGAAAACCGGCGAATGGGAATGGAGCACCTTTAACAAAAAGACGGACGAATTGACGCAGCAGGTGTACGGCTTGTTTGATGAGGGCGATGTAAACGGCGACGGTACGCCCGACCCGATTCAGGCACTTTTCATCGGTTCGGGACGTCTTTATCAAAGTCGTTACGTGAAAGTGGGAGATTATTACCGTATCTATGCGGCGCTCTGTGCGCGTCCCAATGGCAACCGTGTGATTTATTCCGATGATTTCGGTAAGACATGGAAACCGTTAGGGGGCAATACGGCCCTGCCGGCTCCGGGAGGGGATGAGCCGAAATGCGAAGAAATGCCCGACGGAAGCGTGATCCTAAGCAGCCGTACTTACGGTCGTATATTTAATATCTATACGTATACGAATCCCAAGACGGGAGAAGGTTCCTGGCAGAATGCCGTCACTTCCAACGGAAACAATAACGGAATCGCCGTGGGCAATTCCACAAATGGCGAGATCATGATGCTTGATGCCATCCGCAAGAGCGATCGGGAGAAAGTAAAACTGCTTATACAGTCTGTACCGTTCGGAAACGGTCGTACGGATGTGGGTTTCTATTATAAGGAAGTACCGGAAAGCATGTATGGCGATGTATCTGCCTTGGCGGCCAACTGGACCAAGGGCTTGCAGGTAACCGACCAGTATTCGGCTTATTCGGCCTTTACTCTTCAGATGGACAATCGTATCGGTTTCTTCCTGGAAGACGGACCGGCCACAGGCAACGGCTACAGTATGGTATATGTACCTCTTACCATCGAGCAGATTACGAAAGGAGCGTATGAGTTGGCGGAAAACCCTTTGCTCACCGGCGTCAAAAGCGCAAAGGCGTCGGTAAGAGGTGGTAAGGGGATTTACAACATGCGCGGTTATAAAGTCGATACACCTGACAAAGGGGTGTATATCGTAGACGGATGTAAGGTTCTTCTGAAATAAATGACGGAGTGCCGGCCGGAGGGTCGGTATATGAAAAACCGGGAATGCCTTGTGGGGCATTCCCGGTTTTTTTCTTCTGTCTTTTGATATGCGAACAACGCCAAGAGAGCATGGCAGGCATTACCTTGCGTTGTGCTTTGCGGTGCAAGAGACGTTTGTCGCTCGTTATCCCAGCAATTGCTTCACCATCGCGCTGATGGCTCGCCCTTCCGCCTTTCCGGCCAGTTGCTTGGTAGCTGCTCCCATGACCTTGCCCATGTCTTTGGGCCCTGTAGCTCCCACTGCGGCGATAATGTCTTTTAGGGCTGTTGCCAGTTCGGCCTCGGTGAGTGGCCGAGGCAGATAATCCTCGAATACGTTCACCTGTGCCAACTCTTCGTCTGCCAGGTCTTGTCTGCCTTGTTCCACATACAGTGCGGCCGTATCTTTACCCTGCTTGGCGAGCTTGGCTAAGATTTTCAGTGCGTTGTCATCGGTAAGCTCGTCGTTGGCCCCGGGAGCGGTTTTAGCTTCCAGGAAGTATTTCTTCACGTTACGCAATGCCTCTAGGCGAACTTTGTCTTTAGCCTTCATGGCGGCGATGATGTCTTTGCTGATTTGCTCAAATAGTGCCATATTGATTTCTCCTTGTCATTAAAATTTTATGGTTGTCTGTTCGGGTTGGCCTCCCGTATGGGAGGGTTCCGTTGCTTCGTAAGTCTCTTCTTCGCTGGCCGATTTGTTTTTGATTTTTTTCAGTACATCCTTGCTCCGTTCGTAGGTCGGTGTGGTTTCCACCATAGAGATGATGTCGTCGTTGTCCAGATCGTCACTGCCGAAGATGTAGATGTTATGATGACGTTTGTTGATATGGTTGTGGTCCAGATCCTTGTAGAATGTGCCTCGGCGTGCCCGGCGCAGTTCTTCGCGTTCTTCTTCCTCGGCCATTTTCTCTTCGTCCATGCGCGTGCGCAGTGTTGAAATCTGTTCCATACCGGGGATGTCCCTTAACCCGAATCCTGAGGCCAATACGGTAATCTTTACCTTCTTGCCCAGTGAGGCGTCCTGTGCCAATCCCCATTTGGTTTCTACATCCTTGCGGAATTTGCTCATGAAATCATGCACTTCGTTCATCTCCTCCATAGTCAGCTGGTCGCTTTCCTGTTCGCTGCTGAAGTGGATATTGAGCAAAACTTTCTTAGAATTGAAGATGTCGTTGTTGTTGAGCAGCGGAGAGTTTAATGCTTCTTCGATGGCTTTTGTCACACGGTTCTCACCTTCTCCGTAGCCGGTACTCATGATGGCTACCCCGCCGTCTTTCAGAATGGTGGTTACGTCCTGGAAGTCCAGGTTGATGATCCCGTGCATGGTGATAATCTCGGCAATGCTTTTGGCGGCCACAGTCAAGGTGTCGTCTGCTTTGGCAAAAGCGTTGATGACCGTCAGCTCCGGGTAGATCTCGCGCAACCGTTCATTGTTGATGACCAGCAGGGCATCCACGTGTTTTGAGATCTCCTCTACGCCGTCCAGCGCCTGATCTATTTTCATGTTGCCTTCGAAACGGAAAGGAATGGTGACGATACCTACCGTCAGTATATCCATGTCTTTGGCACATTGGGCGATGATAGGTGCCGCTCCGGTTCCGGTTCCCCCTCCCATACCGGCGGTGATGAACACCATTCGTGTGCCGTCGTTCAGCATGAGTTTTATATCGTCCAGGCTTTCCAGAGCCGCCTGACGCGCTTTTTCGGGGCGATTGCCGGCACCCAGTCCTTCGCCCAGCTGAAGACGGGTGGGTACGGGGGAGTCGCTCAGCGCCTTACTGTCCGTGTTGCAAAGCACGTAGGTCACATCGTGAATGCCTTCCCGATACATGTGATTTACGGCATTGCCACCTCCTCCGCCTACGCCGATCACTTTAATGATGCTTGAGTTGTTTGCTTTCAGATTGAACTGAATAGCGTTGTTTTCTTCTTGCATAGTCTTTCTTGTTTATATGAACGGAGTTGTTATTTTCACTTATTCTTCTACCATATCTTTCGAGAAGTCTTTTAACTTCTTCCACCATTGGGACAGGCTGTTCTTGCTCTTGGTTTTTTCCGGTTTTTGAGAGGTCTCCTCATTGTTTTCCGCTGCCACATCGGTTGAGCTTTCGTGAAGAATGCCCGGTCCTGCCGGAGTGTCTTTTCCCTGTTCGCTGCCGGCGTTGATACGGTTCGCCGGTCGGTCGGTCGGGTGGATCAGTTCGGTCTTATCGTTTTCCTTGTCCTCTTCTTCCTGTGCGGCCGGATCTTCGCCGATGCAGCTTTGATTTCCTTTCGTCAGCAGGGAGATCAGGGTGTTCAGTGTTCCTTCCTTGATTCGTTTCTCTTCGGCGCTTCCCGGACGGGTGCTGCATGGAATGAGGCGTCCGCATTTCAGTTTGTCGAACAGCGTGCGGTGTGAGAAGGCTTTTTCCAGGTTCTTTATGTTGGCTGCTCCTCCCGTGATAATGATACCCGCCATTAGTTTGTCGCTGTATTTGCTGCTGCTGATTTGTTCCCATACGTTGGCAATGATTTCTTCCATGCGGGCTTCCACGATGTCCTGGAACTCATTGCCGTCCAATGTCCGGTCGTTGCTGACGGGTATCTTACGCACATTGTCGGTTTCGGGATTCTCGGCAAATGCCGATCCGTATTTTATTTTCAGTGCTTCGGCTTCTTCGTCCTCAATCTGTTTATTGGCAATGTCGTGTGTGATGTTATTGCCTCCCAGCGGGATGACGGCGAGATGCCGTAGCAAGTTGTTCTTGAAGATAGCCACCGTTGTCGTATCCGCTCCGAAGTCGACCAGCGCGCATCCCGAGCGTTTTTCCGTGTCTGTGAGCAGATTTTCAGCCAAAGCCAATGATGAGATGAAGTACTCGGCCACTTCGCGTCCTGTGCCCCGCACACATTTCTGAATGTTATCTTTCAGCAAGCTTCTGGCCACCACATTCATGAAGCGCCCTTCAATCTGGTCGCTCAGGATGCCCACCGGTTCGGTGGTAAATCCGTTGCCGACGCGATATTCCTGTGGAACCACATCCAAGATTTCGGCTTCCGAATACGAAGCGTTCAAGTTCGTGTCCATCAGGCTGTCCACCAACTCGTTGGATAGGATTACTTTAGTGTCGAGTTGCCTGGATACACTGTTTTTCACCGTCCGTAGCGACTGGCCTCCGATACCTACATACACCTTATTTATATATACGCCTTGTTTATCCTGTAGCTTGTTTATAATGTTGTTCAGGCTTTGAATGGTTTTATCGATGTTGTAGATCACCCCTTTCCGTACGCAATCTTTGGTAAATTCCTCTTCTATATTCAGAACTTCGATGCTGCCGTCTGTTTTTTTTCTTCCGATGATGCCCCGGATGGCTGATGAACCCAGCTCAATTGCTACAATTAAATCTTTTTCTGCTGTCATGGCTATCTCCTTTTATGGTTCTTATCTTAGCGCCGGCGGTGGTGGCTGTCTTGTCCTGCCGGTGGTCGCTTCTAGTTATTATTTTCTTCGCGTACAGACGATTTGGTTGTCGTATCTTAAATCAATGACGGCGTATTTGTTCCATCCTGCTTTGTCCAGTCCCTCCGTATAGAAGGTTCTCATGCGTGCAAGTTTTTCCCGAAAAGAAGAAGCCCGGCCCAGCAGGATCGTATGGTTTCCGATGCGGGGCGTCAGTTCGATCTCTCCGTTCTTCAGCACATTGATTTGCTGTATTTGCTTATTCCAGAATGCGTCACGCTGGATAAAGCGCCCCAAGGCCGTCAGATTCTTGCGGGCAAATTCTTTCGATACATGGCCCGTGACAACGACCAGATCCGCCTGATAACCGTTGCGTGGCATGACCTTCCCCTTGCTGTCGAGATAGTAGTCCTCTCCTTCTGCGTTCATCACGTGAAGCACCGGTGACAACGGATTTACGCGGATACAGATCCGGTCGTCGGCTGTTTTGTAGCACAACGCCCGATCGATGTACGGGCTTTTGAGCAGTGTCTCTTCCAGCTTCTTCAGGTCAATGTCATCCAGCAGGCATCCTTCGGGAAACATCTTGGCTTTTGTCAGTATTTCCCGCACCTCGTTCGAACGGATGAATCCGGTTTGCAGACTGTCGTCCACAACCGTATCCACCCCTTGGCATACGGCTCCCTCTTTAGGGCTGTTAAGCAGAGTGATGGCCATTATGAAGTAAACGGCCAGTCCCAGTAAAACAACTATCTTGAGAAACGTCTTCATCTATCTTTCTTTCAATATATCAGTGATTTGTGAGGCATAATTTTCAATGTCACCGGCACCCAGAGTGATCAGGACGTCGAACCGGTTTTCTTTGACCAGGGGTAGGACGTCTTCTTTCCGGCATAATCGTTTGCCGACACCGTCGGCCAGTTCGTTGTAGATGAGTTCCGATGTCACGCCCGGTATCGGCTCTTCGCGAGCGGGGTATATATCGGTCAGTATCACTTCGTCGGCCAGCGAAAGGCTTTCTGCGAATTCTTTGTAAAAGTCGCGGGTGCGGGTATACAGGTGCGGCTGGAAGATGACGGTTATTTTTTTATCTTCATAAAGTTCGCGCAAGGAGAGCAGGCTCTGCCGGATTTCTGCCGGATGATGGGCATAGTCGCTCAGATAGACCGTGCGGTCGTTCTTGACATGGAAGTCGAACCGACGGTCCACTCCTCCGAATGTCTTCATGGCCCGACGGATCTCTTCGGAACCGGCTCCGGCAATCTGCGCCAGAGCGATGGCGGCGATGCCGTTGTCGATATTGATGCTTACGGGAACCCCCAGCTGAATGTCCTTGATGTTTTCGAACGGCGATACCAGATCAAACCGGATTTCTCCGTTGCCGATACGTATATTCTCGGCATGAAAGTCGCCGCTGTTCCGTCCGTAGGAATACAGCGTGACACCCGCTTGCAGGTCGGGCTGCATCTCCAGCCCTTCGTGCAGTATCAGATAGCCGCCCGGCTGTATGAGCGAGGTGTATTTTCGGAAGCTCTCCAGATAGGCCTCTTTGGAGCCGTAGATGTCCAGATGGTCGGCATCCGTGGAGGTGATGACGCTGGCATACGGCGTCAGCCAATGGAAAGAGCGGTCAAACTCATCGGCTTCTATCACTACGTATTCGCTTTTCGGAGAAAGAATGTAGTTAGTGCCGTAGTTTTTTGTGATGCCCCCCAGGAAAGCGTTGCAATCCGTGCGGCTCTGATGCAGCAGGTGGGCCGTCATGGCCGAAGTGGTCGTCTTGCCATGTGTGCCGGCCACACACAAGCCCTTGAGCGCGCGTGTCAGGGTGCCGAGCACTTGCGCCCGCTTTTCTATTTCGAACCCTTGTGTGCGGAAAAACACCAGCTCCCGGTGCGTGTCCGGTATGGCCGGTGTGTAAACCACCAGGCAACCGGCTTTGTCGAGGCAGGCCGGGGGAATTTGTGTGACGTCTTCCTCGTAATGGATGGCGGCCCCTTCTGCCTGTAGTCTTTCGGTCAGTGCGCAGGGAGTTCTGTCGTAGCCTCCCACGACGATGCCTTTGTGCAGAAAATAACGGGCGATGGCACTCATGCCTATGCCGCCTATGCCTATGAAATATACGGCTTTGATCTGTGTTGTTTCCATACGTTGCTTATTGGTTTTGTCGATAGGCTTCCGCCAGTTTGTAAACCTCGGCGGCGATGTTTTCCGCCGAGCGGGTGAAGGCCAGTGTGGCGATGTTGCGGCTGAGCCGGTTCAGCAGTTCCGGTTGCATCACTGTGTTGACGGCGATGCGGATGAGCCGGCCTTTGGCTTCATCGTCTTTCACGTACAGGGCTGCTTTTTTCTCCACCAGTGCCAGTGCGTTCTTGGTTTGATGGTCTTCTGCCACGTTGGGCGAAGGCACCAGGATGGCAGGTTTGCCCAACAGGCACAGCTCGGAGATACTGCCGGCGCCGGCTCTGGAGATGACCAGGTCGGCGGCCTTGTATGCCTCGTCCATGCGCCCGATGAAATCCGTGATGAAGAGGTTGGCCGGCTTGCGTTGCGGGGGCAGCCGTTCCTGTATCTGTTTAAAGTAATATCCGCCTGTCTGCCAGATAAACTGTACGTCGGAGTCCCGGATCAGATCCAGCTGTTCCAGCACGCTGTCGTTGAGCGTGCGTGCTCCCAGACTTCCGCCTATCAAAAGAATGGTTTTAAGATTGGGATTCAACCCGAAGGCTTTCACGGCTTCGGGCTGTGTGAGCGAAGGGTTCAGCAACCCCTGACGCACGGGATTGCCCGTCAGGATGATCTTCTCTTTCGGGAAGAAACGTTCCATGCCTTCATACGCTACGCATATCTTGTCGGCCTTTTTGGCCAGCAGTTTGTTGGTAACGCCGGCATACGAATTCTGTTCCTGTATCAGCGTCGGTATGCCCATGCTTCCGGCCATGTTCAGGGTGGGACCGCTGGCATATCCTCCTACGCCTACGGCCACCATGGGCTTGAAGTCGAGAATGATCTTCCGGGCCATTTGCCGGCTTCGGAAGATTTTCCACAGTACGGCTATGTTCTTCCAGATGTGTTTTCGGTCGAACCCGCAGATGGGCAGTCCTTTGATGGGGTAGCCTGCCGCCGGTACACGTTGCATTTCCATACGCCCCTCGGCTCCTACGAAAAGGATGCGCGCTTCGGGATGCTCGGCCTTGATGGCGTTTGCAATGGATATGGCCGGGAAGATATGTCCTCCCGTTCCTCCTCCGCTGATGATAACTCTTAGTTCTTTTCCCATAAAATGCCTCGCTTTATCTAGCAAAAGTACGAATAATTACTTTATTATCGCTGTTTTGTATGCTTTTTATTCTATCTTCTCTTTGACTGCTATTGTTCGGTCTTCCGGCGAGGAAAAATGCCGTCTGCCTGTCGGAAACAGGGCGTGCAGCGCAGAGAATTTTCATATCGTTGCCTGTTTTTTGCAAACCGTGCTTCGGTTTGTTCGGATCACGCCTTGATGTGTACGAAACACGGTTCGGTGTGTATTTCCGGTGCAGGTGCCGGCTCCTTTCCCCGCCCGCCGCCGGTGTTTGGCGCCTCCGTCTGTCGGATTATGCTTCCTGGGCCTCGATGAGTTTCTGTTCCGGTTTCTTTTTCGCCGACCGGCTTACGCTGAGCATCACGCCGATATAGGCACAGTTGATGATGGTCGACGTGCCTCCTTTGCTTATCAGCGGAAGGGGCTGCCCGGTGATGGGGAATACGCCGACGGCCACGGCCATGTTGACCAAAGCCTGTGTGACCAGTATCAGGGCCAGTCCCATGACCAGAAAAGCCGGGAAGTTCCTTTCGCACCGGCCTGCGATCCGGGCGGCCCGGAAGAGCAGTACGATGTAAAGAAACAGCACGAGGGCACCGCCGGGCAGTCCCAGTTCTTCAAAGATAATGGCGTAAATGAAGTCGGAAAAAGCCTGTGGCAGGAAGTCTCTTTCGACGGAGTTCCCCGGTCCGCGTCCTACAATGTTGCAGGTGGCGATGGCGATGCGGGAATGTGTCACCTGCGGATTGATCTGCGTGTCGTATTTCTGCGGGTCGCTGGCTTCTTCCGTATGGTTGCGTACGCGGTTCACCCACGTAGGCAGGCGGTGCAGGGCCGGCAGTTTGCTCAGGTTCTGAATGGTCTCGTCGGGAGTATAGCGGGCCACCGAATAGGCCGTGGCACCGGCAATGGCCAGCAGTCCCAGCAGGGTGCCCAGTTGCTTCCAGGGGATGCGTCCCACGAACATCATGAACAGAATGACAAGAAAGGTAATGCCCGCCGTGGAGAAGTTCTCGGGAACGATGAGACCGCAGATAACGATGGTGATGGTCATAATCAGTTTGAAAGCTTGCTTCTGGGCGCCTTTTTCGTCGCGCATGCTGGACAATATCAAGGCTGTGGCGGCGATGAGAGCCCCCTTGGCGATCTCGGACGGCTGGAACGAGATGCCGCCGTAGCCCAGCCACCGGCTGGCCCCGTTTACTCGTTCCGTAAACATGGCTACGGTGAGCATGATGATGGATACGGGAATGAACAGCACGGGAATCAGCTTGAAGTACCGACAGTGTATCTTATGAATAAACAAGGCGGTAAGCACGCCGATGAAGATGTAGCCGGCATGTTGGAGAACGGGCTTCCAGAAATAGCCGGTCTTGTAACTCATATTGCTGGAGGCGCTGTACACCTCGGTAATGGAAATGATACACAGGAAGAAAAGTACCATCCATATAACCATATCCCCTTCAAAGATCTGGCGCTTGGTGAGTGATTTTACTGATAATGTCATGGCGGTTGAAACGTTAAAAGATGGATCTATAATGCGCGTACTAAGGTTTTGAACTGTTCGCCACGGTCTTCCATGTTCTTGAACAGGTCGAAACTGGCGCAACACGGGCTTAGCAGCACGGTATCGCCGGGGCGGGCCATTTCGTAGCATGCCTTCACGCATTCCTCCATGCTGTGGGTATCGGCCACCGGAATCCCGAAACCGTCGAAGAACCGGTGCAGTTTGCCGTTATCGGCACCCAGATACACCAGTCCGGTGCATTTCTTCTTCACCAGTTCGGCAATAGCGCTGTAGTCGTTGCCCTTGTCCTTGCCGCCCAATATAAGTATGGTCGGCGTGGTCATGCTCTCCAGGGCGTACCAGCAAGCATCAACGTTGGTAGCCTTGGAGTCGTTGATGTATTGCACGCCATGCACGCGGGCTACTTTTTCCAAGCGGTGTTCCACGCCTTCGAAATCACTCAGGCTTTCGCGGATGGTCTCGTTGGTGATACCTGTCAGGTCGGCCGTAATGCCTGCTGCCAGCGAATTGTACAGATTATGCTTGCCGCTGAGCGAAAGTTCCTCCTGCTCCATATTGAACGGTGTGGGCGATTCGATGACATAATGTCCGTCGGAGATGTAACCGATCATGCCTTCCTTCTTCAGAATGGAGAACGGACACTGGCGGGCTTTTATGCCGTATTTGTGAAGCTCTTCCCGAATGACGGGATCATCGGCCCAATACACGAAAGCATCTTCACCGGTCTGGTTTTGCAGGATGCGCATTTTGGCGTCCGTGTATTTCTGCATATTATTTTCGTAGCGGTCCAGGTGATCCGGGGTGATGTTGAGCAATACGGCGATGTTGGCCCTGAACTGATACATGTTGTCCAGTTGAAAACTGCTGAGTTCGATCACATAATAGTCGTAGTTCTTCTCCGCCACCTGCAAAGCCAGGCTTTGACCTATGTTTCCGGCCAGTCCGACATTGTAACCGGCCTTCTTTAATATATGATAAATCAGCGAGGTAGTGGTGGTCTTTCCATTACTACCTGTAATGCAGATCATCTTGGCATGGGTGTATCGACCGGCAAATTCGATTTCGGAGATGACGGGGATGTTTTTTTCCCGTATGGCTCTTACGATAGGGGCGTCGTTGGGGATGCCCGGACTTTTTATCACCTCGTCGGCATTGAGGAGCAGGGCTTCCGTATGCTTTCCCTCTTCCCAGGCAATACCGTATTTGTCCAGCATTTCTTTATACCGGGGCTTGATGTTTCCTCCGTCGGATACGAACACGTCGAATCCTTTCTTTAAAGCCAGTACGGCGGCTCCCACACCGCTTTCGGCTGCGCCCAGTATCACAATCTTTTTCTTCATACCTTATTCTATAAGTTTCTTTTGTTTATCTGATCTTCAGTGTTATAATCGTTAAAGCTGCCATGATGATGGTGACTATCCAGAAACGGACGGTGATTTTCGATTCGAGCCAGCAACCTTTGGGGTAATTCAACAATACTTTTACGTCGGGCCCCAACTGACCCGGTTTGACACGGAAAGTATCGTGTATCGGTGCGCGTTTGAATACGCGCAATTTCCGATTCCGTTTGTTTCCCCATCTGGCGTAATGGACTTGAAGCAATACGCTGACGCTTTCCATCAGGAATACAAAACAAAGCAGCGGGATGAGCAGTTCCTTGTGAATGATAATGGCAGTGACGGCGATGATGCCTCCGATGGTCAGACTGCCGGTGTCGCCCATAAACACCTGGGCCGGATAGGCGTTGTACCAGAGGAAGCCCACCAACGCACCGACAAAAGCGCAAGTAAAGATGACAAGTTCTTGGGATTCCGGTATATACATGATGTTCAGATAGCGAGCGTATGCTATGTGGCTGGACACATAAGCCAGGATGCCCAGTGCTACGCCGATGATGGCGGAATTTCCGGCAGCCATGCCGTCCATGCCGTCGTTTAGGTTGGATCCGTTGGATACGGCCACAACCACCAGCGTGGTCATAATGACAAATAGAATCCATCCGGCAGCATGTTTGTAGGTGCCGCAGAAACTCATGAGCTCCGTATAGTTCAAGTTGTTGTTTTTGACGAACGGAATCGTGGTTGTGGTCGACTTTGTTTTTTCGCTGTTGTGCACTACTACTTCATTCCCCGTGCGTTCCACCGTTGTGTTTTCGCAGATCACGGCGTCCGGGCTATACCAGAGCGTCAGTCCGACAATCAGGCCGAGTGCGGCCTGTCCGATGAGTTTGTATAGCGGGCGGAGCCCGTCTTTGTTGATTCTCAACTTGATGTAATCATCCAGAAAACCCAGTATCCCCAGCCATAATGTGGTGAAGAGCATCAGCAACATATAGATATTGCGCAGACGGCCGAACAGGAGACAGGGTACGATGATGGACACGATGATAATAATGCCTCCCATAGTGGGCACGCCTTTCTTCTCTACCCCGTACGGATCTATTGATACGTCCCGTTGGGCTTCGCTGGCATTGTGGCGTTTCATCCATTTGATGAAGTATTCGCCAAACCATGCCGAGATGATGAGGGAAAGCACCAGTGTCAGCAAGGCCCGGAAAGAGATGTACATCCACATGTGTGATCCTGGGATGTCGAATTGCTCCAGATACCTGAAAAAATAGTATAGCATAAGCGAGGATTATCTCAGTTCAAAAAATTCTTTAATCACTTCATGGTCGTCGAAGGGGTGCTTCACTCCTTGTATGTCCTGATAGTTTTCGTGACCTTTCCCGGCCACGAGGATGACATCGCCGGCCTGGGCCAGCAGGCAGGCTGTGCGGATGGCCTCTTTCCGGTCTGTGATGGCCACGGCCTTTTTCAGCTGTTCCTTATCCAATCCGGCCAGCATGTCGTTGATAATGGCTTGCGGCTCTTCAAAACGCGGGTTGTCGCTCGTGATGATGACTTTGTCGCTGTGGTTTACCGCTTCTTGCGCCATCAGCGGACGTTTGCCTTTGTCGCGGTTTCCACCGGCACCGCACACCGTGATAGCCTGCCCTTTACCGCGCAGAATTTCGTTGATGGTGGTCAGTACGTTCACCAGCGCATCGGGTGTGTGTGCGTAGTCGATGATAGCCGTCACTCCCGTTGCGGAACGGATGGTTTCGAAACGTCCGTTTACCGGTGTCAGGGTGCTCAGTACAATCAGTACATCCTCGGCGGATTTACCCAGCATGATGGCGGCGCCGTAAACGGCCAGTAGATTGGACACGTTGAATCGTCCGATAAACTGTACGCCGATTTCGTGGCGGTCGATGTCCAGGAACATACCTTCGAAACTCTCTTCCAGTATCTTTGCCTTGTAGTCGGCCGGAGAGCGCAGGGAATAGGTTCGAACGTCGGCCTGTGTGTTCTGCACCATGACCATACCGTTCTTATCATCGGCATTGGTTAGGGCGAAAGCGCCTTTCGGCAGTTGATCGAAGAAGGCTTTTTTGGCGTCGCGGTAATTGGCAAATGTCTTGTGGTAGTCCAGATGATCCCGGGTCAGGTTCGTGAAAATGCCTCCGGCAAAGCGCAGGCCCGCTATCCGTTTCTGGGCGATGGCGTGCGAACTTACTTCCATAAAGGCATACTTGCACCCTTCGTCGGCCATGCGCCCCAACAATCGGTTCAGAGTAATGGGATCAGGGGTCGTATGTTCGGTGGGAAGGGCTTTCCCGTCGATGTAATTGCATACGGTAGAACATAATCCGCATTTATAGCCGAATTTGCGGAACATCTTGTACAGCAAGGTGGCTACGGTGGTTTTCCCGTTGGTTCCCGTCACACCTATGAGCTGAAGTTTGGAGGTGGGGTCTCCGTAGAATCTGGTAGCTACAAGGCCTGTCGCCGCTTCGGTATCGGTGATTTGAATGTAGCACACGCCGGGGACCAGGTCTTGAGGAAGCGTTTCGCAGAGAATGGCGGCGGCTCCTTGTTCTATGGCTTTGGCAATGTAAGCATGACCGTCGGTTTGTGTGCCTCTTACGGCAATGAACAAGTGCCCCGACCGTATTTGCCGGGAATCGATATTTACGTCGGTAATTTCGACGGAAGGGGTTCCCTCAATCCGTATCGGGCGTATGGTTTGAATCAGTTCTTCCAGTTTCATGATATATACCTATTTTATATATGGTTTTATTGGGTCAGTTCGAGACGGATGGTCTGCCCCTTTTTTAGGGCCGAATGCGGAGGGATATTTTGAGATTTCACCTTGCCCGATCCGTGCAGTCTTACTTTCAGCCCCCTGCTTTCCAGCAGGAAAACGGCATCTCGTGCTCCTAGGCCCTTTACGTCGGGCACCTGGTTCTCCGGTGTCCGGTCGGAAACGAAAGAAACCGTCCCTCCTGTGGTTCCGATATGTCCCCATACGCTATCGAGGGAGTCGGCGGGAAGATTCGTATCGGCTTGTAACGGGATGTTGAGCTGCTCCAGCAAATTGCGGGTGTCGTTCAAGTAGCCGTTGAGTATTTCCGGTACGAATACCGAATTGGAGTCGGCTGCCTCGGTGACCGGACGGAATACGCCCTTTGTCATTACGCTTTGGGCAATCTCACTGAATACGGGGCCGCATTGTCCGCCGCCCGTAGCTGGCAAACCGCTTTTCTGTATGGCGACAATGCAACTGTATTTAGGAGCGTCCGACGGGAAATAACCGCAAAAACTCACCAGATAGTTCACAACGCCCGAGTGGTATCCGCCCTTGCCTTGCGAAACTTGGGCTGTGCCGGTCTTTCCCGACACCTTGAATAGTTTGCAACCGGCTTGCCGGCCCAGCCCTTTGCTGACAACCATTTCCAGTATGTCTTGGATGTCTTTCAGTGTTTGGGGCGAACAGATACTTTCTTTGATTACTTCTACCGGAAATTCGCGCACCACCTCGCCGTTCTTGCGTTCGGCACGAACAAAGCGCGGCTTCACCATCTTTCCGTTGTTGGCGATGGCATTGTAGAAAGTCAGCGTGCTGATGGGGGTGAGCAAGGTCTCGTAGCCGATGCTCATCCAGGGCAAAGAAGTTTTCGACCAGTTGTCCTTGTTGTTTTTAGGGTGTCGTACACTCGGTTCCATGAATCCCACTAGGGGCAGATTCAGCGGGATGCCCACGCCTTCACGGTACAGGCCTTCGACGAATTTCCCCGGGTCCGAATGATAATTTTCGTCGATGATGCGGCTTACTCCTATATTAGAAGAGTACATCAGCACTTCCGGCACGCTGATACGCCCGTAACCGCCCCGTCGCCAGTTGTGGTCTTTCATCACTCGTCCGTGCATCGGCCATTGGCCGTTTCCGGTTTCCACAAAATCGTTTCGCGTGATCTTGCCGTCTTCCAACGCCACCATGATCGAAGCGGTTTTGAAGGTGGAGCCGGGTTCCATGCGGGTGCCGATGGCATAATTCTGTTTCTCTATGTATTGTCCGTCGTCGTCGCGGCCCATATTGACGATGGCTTTCACGTCGCCGGTTGCTACTTCCATCAGAATGGCCACACCCATATTGCCGTTTATTTCCTTCAGCTTGCGCACCAGTGCTTTTTCTGCGGCGTCCTGCATGGAGACATCAATGGTAGTCTCGATGTCGTTGCCGTCCACCGGATTGATGTCGGCTTGTGTGATCCATTTGTTACGTACCCGCGCACGGTGCGAGACGCCGGGACGTCCGCGCAGAATGGAATCGAACGATAACTCCAGTCCGAAGCGGGCGGAGTCCTTGCTGGCGTACAGGGCGCCCAGGGTGCGCGAAGCCAGTGAGCCGAACGGCTTTTTACGCAAGTTGAATTCTTCGGCATAAAACCCGCCTTTGTTGGGCTTCTCGCGAAACAGAGGTAGCTTTCTGCATTCCATATACTGAATATAGGAAATGCGGCCCGGGTAGATGCGCCAGTAGCGGCTCTTCTTCTTGCGGCCTTTTTCCAGGTGGGCTTTGAATTCTTTGACGGTTTTGCCGGGAATGATCCGATGCAACCCTTCGGCGATACTGTCGAGATCGGTGTGATAGGCGCTGTCTCTCCATTCCTGTGCCTTGGCACGTCGGGCGGAATCGCGGTCGTAAGCCACAAAATCCATGTAGATCTTGTATTCCGGTAGCGAGCTGGCCATAATCTGTCCGTCAGCCGACAGTATGTTCCCTCGGTTGGCAGGCAACGGTATGTTCTCACGTACGAACAATTTGCTTACTGTTTCCCAATATTCGCTTCGTGCAAACATCAGATAGGCCGCGTTACCCAAAATATAAAGTCCGGCCAGACTTAATATAATGATAACGAAAAAATAGCGCGGCATTATCTTTTTACTGTCAAAATTCATTCTTCAACTTGTATTTTGATGATGAAAGGAGGCTCTTTAGGCATTCTCAGGGTGCTGTCTCCGTTTGCTCTGAGTTGTTCTTCGATGTTGCTCTGCCGGGTCTTCACAGTCAGCTCGCCGGAGCGTGTCAGTGCATAATATTTCATCTCCTGCAACTCGTTTTTGAGAGTTCGGATGTCGATCATCTCCTGTTCGGACGAGTAACGGTTGGTGATGTAGATAATGATGAAAAACACGCACATGATGATAAGCCCGATCTGTCGTCTCAGCCATCGTGCCGTCAGGATGTCACCACCCAGAATCTCACGCAGCGAAAGATTGGCGCTTTGTTCGGCGTCTTCGTTGCGGGTAAACTGCGAAAGGGGGGAAAGGGCCGTGGAGGGTTGCTGCTCTTCCGCTGCCTCCGTTTGTCGGTGGTCTTCGGTCGCTGCTGCAACGTCGTCGGTGAGCTGCTCCATCTCCTCTTCCTCGATTATTTCCTCTGAGGTGATTTTGGGTTCTTTCATGATGTTGGCTTATGAGTGCGTCTTGGTTCGTTTTATTCCATTCTCTCGGCTATGCGTAGCTTGGCGCTCCGGCTCCTCGGGTTTTGTTCCTGTTCGGTGGCGTCCGGGACGATCACCTTGTTGTTTACCGCCCGGAACGGAGCCTGTATGCGCCCGAAGAAGTCCTGTTTGACTTCGCCCTCGAAATTACCGGTTTTTATGACGTTCTTTACGAGGCGGTCTTCCAGTGAATGATACGTCAGTACGGCCAGTCTTCCGCCCGGTCGGATCAGTTCGGTGGCGGCCTGCAGCATTTCGCGCAAGGCTTCCATCTCCCGGTTTACTTCAATGCGCAGGGCCTGAAACACCTTGGCCAGCTCTTTCTTTTCCCGGTCGCGTCCGAACAGCGGCTTTATAACCTCCAGAAAGTCCTCGATGGTGAGGATGGGAGTTTTGTTGCGGCGCTGTACGATGACGGCTGCCAGTTTGCGACTGTTTTTCAGTTCACCGTACATGCGGAACAGTGTGGCGAGCTTCTCTTCGTCGTAGGTGTTCAGCACCTGCTCGGCTGTCAGCTCGGCTCTGCGGTTCATTCTCATGTCCAGTTTTCCTTCGAAACGGAAAGAGAATCCCCGGTCTTGCGCGTCGAAATGATGGCTCGATACGCCCAGATCGGCCAGGATTCCGTCTAACTGTTCCACGCCGTGGTAGCGCATCCAGTTTTTCAGATAGCGGAAGTTGCTTCGGACAAACGTGAAACGCGGGTCGTCCATGATGTTGCGTTCGGCATCTTCATCCTGGTCGAAGCTGTACAGTTTGCCGTTCGGTCCCAGCCGGCTCAGTATTTCCCGGCTATGCCCGCCGCCTCCGAATGTCATGTCGGCGTACGTCCCGTCCGGTTGGATGTCAAGCCCGTCAACGGTGGCGTTCAGCAATACGGGAATATGGTATACGGTTTCTTTCATCGGTTATTCGCTCATCAGTTGTTCCAGGCTGGCACTCCATTCGTCTTCCTGTTCCAGCAAGTGGTCGGCGGCGTCTTTGGCCCATATCTCGATGGTGTCGTCTACGCCGATAAAGCGTACGTCGTTTACGATGTTTGCCAGACGCAGGTAGCGTTTCGGTATCAGGAAGCGGCCGTTGCCGTCCAGTGCCACCGCTTCGGCCTCGGCTACGAACCGGCGCAGAATGTCGCGCCCTCGGCGGTCGAACGGCGAAGTGCGTGCGGTGATGGCGTCTACCTGCCGGTTCCATACGCTTACGGGGTAGAGCACCAGGCAGGCCTGGAATACGTCGCGCCGCAGAATCAGCCCTTCGTCGCCGTTCGCCTGCAATATTTTGCGGAAGGCGGCCGGCAGGAAAACCCGTCCTTTGGAATCGGTCTTGGCGTCGATATTACCGGTGAAACGCATGGTGCTTTACCTCTTTAATTATATTCAGGCTTCAAAGATAATAATTTCCCCACATTTCCCCACCATAAACCACAAATAAATTTTTCAACACCCTGTTAATAACATTCCCTGCTTTATAGCATTTTGATAATGAGCGCTTTTAAAAAGTTTCGTTGAAGTGGGGTAAAAACGGATAAAATGCCTATCTTTGTCGGCGGAATTCTACATGATGACGCTATGAAAAGACTGTTTTTGCTGGGCCTTTTGCTGGGGCTTGTGGGACTTGTTTCGGGGAAACGGAAAGAGGGGCGCTCGTTGGTGCGTTTGGAGACGACGGCGGGCGTGATCCGGGTGGCGCTTTTTGATGAGACGCCGTTGCATCGGGATAATTTTCTTCGGCTGGCCGAACGTGGTTTTTACGACGGGACATTGTTTCATCGCGTGATACGTAATTTTATGATTCAGGGAGGCGACCCCGATTCCCGGCAGGCGCCGGCCGGGAAAGTGTTGGGCGAAGGCGGACCGGGTTATGAGATACCGGCCGAGATTCGTCTGCCCGATTTGTATCACTGGCGGGGAGCGCTGGCGATGGCCCGTGAGGGGGACGACGTGAATCCCGAGCGGCGCAGTAGCGGTTCGCAGTTTTATATCGTATGGGGGAAGTCGCTCACGGAGACGGCGTTGAAGACGGTGCGGGCCGCTCAGCAGGAGCGTTATGGCGAAGACGTTGAGATCATGACGCGCGACATGTATCTGGACTATCAGCAGCGGGGCGGAACGCCTCATCTGGACGGGGAGTATACCGTGTTTGGCGAGGTACTGGATGGTTTGAAGGTTGTAAAGGAAATTCAGAAAGCGGAGACGGATACAAACGACCGTCCCGTGCAGGACGTGGTGTTGCTCCGGGCTGTAGTGGAACAGAAATCGGAGGCGGCTTTGTCGGCTTCCGCGCTTCGCTGAACCGGTTTCTTATGCCGGAACGGTTCGTCTGCCGAGAATCGGGAAACAGACAGATGAGCCTCTTTTTCCCGAGTTTTTGACCTTGAAAAAACGGTATTTTGGGTATTTTATACCGAAAAGCTCCTCATCA
>CAJUDC010000025.1 GCA_910584955.1 uncultured Paraprevotella sp.
AGCGCGGTCATGCCGTGGCCAACGGTCTGCCTGTGGTGGCCGTAAACCGTGTGGGATGGGAGCCGGATCCGTCCGGTGCGACAAAAGGTATCCAGTTCTGGGGGAGCAGCTTTGTGGCCGGACCGCAAGGCGAGCTGCTGGCCCGCGCCGCTTGCGACCGTCCCGAGAATCTGGTGGTTGAGGTGGATATGGAGCGCTCGGAGAATGTCCGTCGCTGGTGGCCTTTCCTGCGCGACCGCCGTATAGAGGAATTTGGCGGACTGACACGACGTTTTATCGACTGAAAACGCTCTTTCTTGTCATTTTGCCATTAAATAGCCTCGAATGTATGTCTAAATGTTTTTGATGTGAGCGATTTTATAAAATAAAGTCATTAAAAATTTGTGTAGAAAAGCAAAAAGTTATATCTTTGCATCATGTTTAAGGCATTATGACAGGAAAAAGCTAAAAATGGCGACAAAAATTAAATTTACCAAGATGCACGGGGCGGGCAATGATTATATATATGTCTATACGCCCGACAATCCGATTGCACGCCCGGAGGAGGTATCCGTTCGTTGGAGCCGTTTTCATTTCGGCATAGGAGGGGACGGATTGATTCTCATCGGTCCGTCGGACAGGGCCGATTTCAGTATGCGTATTTTCAATAACGACGGTTCGGAAGCCATGATGTGTGGCAACGGTATACGTTGTGTGGGCAAATACGTATACGACCACCGGCTTACGGACCGGACCGAGATTACGGTAGATACCCTTTCGGGCATCAAGACACTGAAGTTGCACGTAGAGAACGGCAAGGTGACGGCGGCAACGGTGGATATGGGGGAACCGATATGGCAGAACAGGCGTCAGCTGGACACTCCCGACGGCAGTATGAGGGGCGGACGCATAGAACTGGAAGGCCAGGTGTTTGAAGGCACGTATGTGTGTATGGGGAATCCCCATCTGGTGATTTTTGTGCCCGACGTGATGCGGATACCGCTGGAAGAACTCGGACCGAAGCTGGAGCGTCATCCGTTGTTTCCCGAGCGATGCAACATAGAGTTTGCCCAGGTGAAAGAGGATGGAAGCATCCGTATGCGGGTATGGGAGCGCGGGTCGGGAGTGACGCTGGCGTGCGGTACCGGTGCCTGTGCCACGGCTGTGGCTGCCGCGCTGAACGGCAAGGCGGGACGATGCAGCCGTATTGAGATGGACGGCGGAAGCCTTCGGATCGAATGGAACGTACAGGACAACCGCATTTATATGACGGGTCCGGCCGAAACGGTATTCGAGGGCGAGGCGGAATTATAATAAGGATAACACAACACAACTCTAAATAAAATTCTTATGGCATTCGTAAATGAAAATTTTTTGAAGCTGCCGGACAATTACTTATTCTCGGACATCGCCGGAAAAGTGAACGCATTTAAAAAAGAGCATCCCGGAGCAGACCTTGTCAGGCTGGGTATCGGCGATGTGACACAGCCGTTGGCGCCTGCCGTGATCGAGGCTATGCACAGGGCTACCGATGAACTGGCGCGGAAAGAGACGTTCCGAGGCTATGGTCCCGAACACGGTTACGACTTTTTGCGGGAAGCCATCATCACCCATGACTTCGCCCCACGGGGGATCCGGTTGGAAGCTGACGAGGTATTTATTAACGACGGGGCCAAGAGCGATACGGGCAATATCGGCGATATACTGGGACTGGACAACCGTATCGGGGTGACCGACCCTATCTATCCCGTCTACATAGATTCCAATGCCATGTGCGGGCGTGCCGGTGAATTGCGGCAAGGGCGATGGACGAACATCGTGTACATGCCGTGTACACGGGAAAACGGCTTCGTCCCGGAAGTGCCCGACAGCCGGGTGGACATCATTTACCTGTGCTATCCGAACAATCCCACAGGGACGGTAATCGGCAAAGGCGAATTGAAAAAATGGGTGGACTACGCGTTGGATAAAGACGCAATCATCATGTATGATGCGGCCTACGAAGCCTATATCCAGGATCCGTCTCTGCCGCATTCCATCTACGAGATAGAGGGAGCCAAAAAATGCGCCATCGAGTTTCACAGCTACTCCAAAACGGCCGGGTTTACCGGTGTGAGATGCGGATATACGGTGGTGCCGAAGGAACTGACGGCTGCAACCGCCACCGGTGAACGGGTTTCCTTGAATGCGCTGTGGAACCGTCGTCAGTGTACCAAATTCAACGGCGCCAGCTATATCACCCAACGCGGAGCCGAAGCGGTGTATTCCCCGGAGGGCAGGGAGCAGGTTCGCGACGTCATTCGATATTATATGACCAATGCCCGCATCATGCGCGAGGCGCTGTCCTCGTTCGGCCTACAGGTGTTTGGCGGAGAGAATGCTCCGTATATCTGGTTGCAGACGCCCGACGGAAAGCCCAGTTGGACATTCTTTGAGGAGATGCTCCGCGAGGCGCATGTGGTGGGGACACCGGGCGCGGGATTCGGACCCAGCGGCGAAGGATACTTGCGCCTTACCGCTTTTGGCGAACGGGCCGATTGCGAAGAGGCCATGCGGCGCCTGGAGAAATGGCTGAAATGAGCCGTATGATCGAGTATGAAATAAAAACAAACAAATAATTAATAAACAGAAGGAATTATGTCATCCTCATTAAGATTTGAAGTTGTGGGCGAGGCTTTCAAAAAGAAAGCCATAGACGTGCCTACCCCGTCGGAGAGACCGTCGGAATTTTTTGCCAAGTACGTGTTTACGCGTCAGAAGATGTTCAAGTACCTTCCGGCCGAAGTGTATCGGAAGATGTGCGATGTGATGGATAACGGTGCTTCGCTGGATTTGAAAACAGCCGATCTGGTGGCCGCCGGTATGAAGAAATGGGCGATGGAACTCGGTGTGACGCATTGTACGCATTGGTTTCAACCGTTGACCGAAGGTACGGCCGAAAAGCACGATGCTTTTGTGGAGCACGATTGGAAAGGCGGGATGGTGGAAGAGTTTACCGGCAAGCAGTTGATTCAGCAGGAGCCTGACGCTTCTTCGTTCCCCAGCGGCGGTATCCGCTCCACTTTCGAGGCACGCGGTTATTCGGCTTGGGATCCGGCTTCGCCGGTATTCGTGATCGGCGATACGCTGATGATTCCTACCGTTTTCATTTCCTATACGGGAGAAGCGCTGGATTACAAGGCGCCTTTGAAGAAGGCTTTGCATGCCGTGGATAAGGCGGCAACGGATGTATGCCGGTATTTCTATCCCGAAGTAAAGAAAGTAATATCCAATCTGGGATGGGAGCAGGAATATTTTCTGGTAGACGAAGGGCTGTATGCCACGCGTCCCGACCTGTTGATGACGGGGCGTACGCTGATGGGGCATGATTCGGCCAAGAACCAGCAGATGGATGACCATTATTTCGGTTCCATCCCCGGTCGTGTGGCTGCCTTTATGAAAGATCTGGAGATCCAGGCATTGGAACTGGGTATTCCTTGTAAGACGCGCCATAACGAAGTGGCCCCGAACCAGTTCGAATTGGCTCCGATTTTTGAGGAGACAAATCTGGCCATAGACCATAATATGCTCCTCATGTCGCTGATGAAGCGGGTAGCCCGTAAGCACGGGTTCCGCTGTCTGCTGCACGAAAAGCCCTTCGCCGGCATCAACGGCTCGGGCAAGCACAACAACTGGTCTTTGGCTACGGATACGGGCGTGTTGCTGCATGCACCGGGAAAGACACCGCTTGACAATCTTCGTTTTGTGACATTCATCGTGGAGACACTCATGGCTGTGTACCGTCATAACGGTCTGCTGAAAGCATCTATCATGAGTGCTACCAACGCCCACCGTCTGGGCGCGAATGAAGCTCCTCCGGCCATAATATCTTCTTTCCTGGGCAAGCAGTTGAGCGATGTACTGGAACATCTGGAAGATGCTACGGACGACGAACTTATCGACCTGGCCGGCAAACACGGCATGAAGTTGGACATTCCTCAGATACCGGAGCTGATGATTGATAACACGGACCGTAACCGTACGTCACCGTTTGCTTTTACGGGCAACCGCTTTGAGTTCCGGGCAGTAGGTTCGCAGGCCAACTGTGCTGCGGCCATGATCGTGCTGAATGCAGCGGTAGCCGAGGCACTGACTGAATTTAAAGCACGTGTGGACGCTTTGATTGCCGAAGGAACGGATAAGATGAAAGCCATCCTGAAAGTAATTCGGGAAGATATAAAGGTATGCAAGCCGATTCACTTTGACGGAAACGGCTACTCCGAGGAATGGAAGGCTGAGGCAAAGCGGCGCGGTTTGGATACCGAAGCCAGTTGTCCCCTTGTCTTCGACCGTTATTTGGATGAAAGCAGCGTGAAGATGTTCGAGACGACGAATGTGCTTAAGCGTTTCGAAATAGAAGCCCGCAATGAGATCAAGTGGGAGACGTATACGAAGAAGATCCAGATAGAGGCCCGCATCTTCGGGGATATGTGCCTCAATCATATCATTCCGGTCGTTACCCGCTATCAGAGTGCATTGATCGACAATGTGCACAAGGTGCAGGATATATTCCCCGATGCTACGGCGGCCGGGTTGAATGCTGACAATATCGATCTGATTAAGAAAATCTCCGAACATTCCGGTTTCATCACACGGAATGTAGATAAACTGATAGAAGCCCGCAAAGTGGCGAATAAGATCACCGACGAACGCGCGAAGGCTATCGCTTATCACGATACGGTGGCTCCTATGCTGGAAAGTATACGTTATCATATTGATAAGTTGGAACTTATCGTGGATGATGAGATGTGGCCTTTGCCCAAGTACAGGGAACTGCTGTTTATTCGTTGACAGACGATAGCAACAGTCGTACGCTAAATAACGAAAAATCCTTCTGCCGGTTTCTGAACCGACGGAAGGATTTTTCGTTTTGTTTATGTATTAAATACCTGTTAACCTATGAGTTAAAACAAAATAAAGCGCTTGGCTCTTCAGAATCCTTGTGTTACCTTTACCGGTGCATAAAGAAAATATGTATAATTAAATAAGGTATAAGTATGAAGAAACTACTACTGGGAGCAATCTGTTCCCTGATGGCCCTGACAGCCGGCGCCCAACAGACCAAACATGCTTTGGGTGTGCATTTCGGAGGGTCGACATTGGATTTGGAGTATCAATATCATTTTAGTCAACGGAATTTCTTGGACGTGACAGCCGGTGTCTTTGATTTGGGAGACGGTTTTTCCATGCAAGGTGTTTATAATTGGAACATCAGGCAATGGCCGCAATGGACCCCTCGTTTTGCAACTTGGAAATTCTGGGGCGGCTTTGGCGGCGGTATCGGTTTTTATGATGCAGACCATGACGGGATGATCCTGGGCCCGGTGGGAACACTCGGGTTCGGTTTCACGCTGAAGGATATTCCGTTGACTATCGGACTGGACTACCGCCCGATGGTAGCTTTTGTAGTGGGCGATGATTTTGATGTGCTCGACTCCGGTTTTAAGAATATCGGTGTGACACTGACTTATCGCTTTTAATATATGTATGGTGGGAACATCGAGATAAAGCGGATTCTTGACAGTTTGCCGTAGGTGTGAACGGATGGAATATGGGTTACGGCATTTTCTGAGGTTCGTTGGTTCGAACATTCGGAAAATGTCGTATATTTGTTTCCTGTTATGAACAGGAAAGTAATGCTTCGGATAGAGCGGGCGACCTTGCAGTTCGGTGACAGACCTTTGTTGCAGGCTTTCGACTGGCAGTTGAAAGTCGGAGGAATGGAATGTCTGACGGGAGAGTCGGGCTGCGGAAAGACCTCTTTGTTGCGTGCCGTGTTGGGCTTCGTGCCGTTTGTTGCCGGACAGATCAAAGTAGACGGACTGAGGCTTTCGGCCGTTTCCGTCGATGAGATCCGTCGTCGTGTGGCCTATGTGCCTCAGGAATTGTTCTTATCCTGTGAGTGGGTCGGTGAGATGGTACGTATGCTTTTTGAGCTGAAAGCGAATCAGGGAAGGGAGTTTTCCTGCGACCGGTTGCTGGAGATATGGGAGGAGCTTGGACTTCCGGCCGAACTCTATCAATATAAAGTAAGCAAGCTTTCCGGCGGACAGCGGCAGCGTATTTTGCTTTCCATCGGCATTTTATTGAATAAAAAATTGCTGTTGGTCGACGAGCCTACATCGGCTCTTGA
The DNA here is from genome assembly GCA_910584955.1 of uncultured Paraprevotella sp. Taxonomy (GTDB): domain Bacteria; phylum Bacteroidota; class Bacteroidia; order Bacteroidales; family Bacteroidaceae; genus Paraprevotella. The sequence goes on from CAJUDC010000025.1 coordinate 6,152, forward strand.
CGGCGAGAGTGCGCGGCGGGTAGCCGCCTTGTTGCGTAAAACAGCCGATAAGGGAACAACGATTGGAGTGGTATCGCATGACGTGCGCCTGGCGGGAATGTGCGATAGAGTGATATGTTTATCCGACAGAACGACATGGGGATGACTTCTGCTGATATAGAATTTGTTTATTTGGCCTTCGGACTGCTGTTGATGGCCGTACCGTTGTTTTATTTGTGGCGCTTGCGCACGGGATTGCTGGCGGCCACGGTGATAGCGACGTTGCGTATGTGCGTGCAGTTGCTGCTTACCGGAATCTATTTACGCTATCTTTTTCTCTGGGATTGTCCGTGGGTTAATCTGCTTTGGGTGGTGATGATGGTGGGAGTGGCTTCCCATACGGCTGTCTCACGCACTCGGTTGCGGCCCGGCGTTCTGTTGCTCCCCGTTTTTGTCGGTTTCTTTGTTACGGCTATGTTGGTCGGGCTGTATTTCTTGGGCCTTGTGTTACAACTGGATAATATATTCGGTGCACAGTATTTTATTCCGGTCATGGGGATTTTACTTGGTAATATGCTTTCGGTGAATGTGGTGGCGCTGGAGATGTATTATTCCGATGTGCAACGCGAGCAGCAAATGTATTACTACCTGTTGGGCAACGGTGCCACCCGTTTCGAAGCCACGGCACCTTTTCTCCGCCGGGCTGTGATCAAGGCCTTTTCTCCTTGCATAGCCAATATGGCCGTATTGGGTGTGGTATCGCTTCCCGGCACGATGATCGGGCAGATTTTGGGTGGAAGCCAGCCGGGAATAGCTGTTAAGTATCAGATGATGATCACCGTCATCACTGTGGCGGCTTCCATGCTCTCGTTGATGATTACAGTGGCACTGTCGGCTTACCGTTCGTTCGATGCTTTCGGTCGTTTGCTCCCTGTTTTTCGCCGTGAAAAGCATAAATAAATAAAAAAGTATCGGACGGATTTGCTTGTTTTCAGCAGAATGCCTATTTTTGCAGAAATATTTTTCGAAGCGTGAAGATTAAGGAAATCGTATTCGCCCTTGAACGATTCGCGCCTCTGCCCTTGCAGGAAGACTATGACAATGCCGGCTTGCAGGTAGGACTGACGGAGGCGGAAGCATCAGGGGCTTTGTTGTGTCTGGACGTTACTGAAGAAGTGATTGACGAGGCGCTTTCACTGGGATGTAACCTGATCGTGGCCCATCATCCGTTGCTGTTTCGAGGACTGAAAACCGTTTCCGACCGCAATCAAGTGGAGCGGTGCGTGAGAAAAGCCATTCAAAACGATATAACCATCTATGCGGCCCACACCAACTTGGATAATGCTGAAGACGGTGTGAACTTTAAAATGGCGGAAAAGCTGGATCTGGTGGATGTGCAGTTGATCCATCCCCGTCAGGTACGTGTGAAAGACGGTCGTCATGAATACAGTGTGACGGCGGGAAGCGGTGTCGTCGGGTATGTGCGCGAACCGGAGGATTCCTTGAAATTTTTGCAGCGTATCAAGTCCGTTTTTCATGTGGAGTGCCTGATGCACAACGAATTGCTTCAACGACCGATACAGTCGGTGGTGATCTGCGGCGGAGCCGGCGACTTTTTGTTGGACACGGCCTTGCGGATGGAGGCGGATGCCTTCTTGACCGGAGAAATGCACTATCATCAGTATTTCGGACACGAACAGGACATACAGATAGCCGTATTGGGGCACTATCAAAGCGAGCAGTATACCAAAGAAATATTTTATTCAATTATAGGAGAGGCTTTCCCGGCATTGCCTGTTTATGTGACGGCCACGGATACCAATCCTATTAAATACTTGTAAAAAGATTATGGCAAAAGAAATGAAAAAAGATCCGATGGAACTCTCTATTGAGGAGAAGTTGAAGAATTTGTATCTTCTGCAGACGATGCTTTCCGAGATAGACAAGATCAAGACGTTGCGGGGAGAATTACCGCTCGAGGTGCAGGATCTTGAAGATGAAATCGAAGGTCTGACCACTCGTATCGAGAAGATACAGAACGAAATTGCCGAACTGCGTCGCGACGTGTCGGCCCGGAAGCATACGATTGAAACCAACAATGCTTCGATCGCCAAATATAAAGACCAGTTGGACAACGTACGCAATAACCGCGAATACGAAGCACTAAGCAAGGAGATCGAATACCAGACACTGGACAATGAGTTGAACGAGAAAAAAATCCGTGAGGCCAATGCCGCTGTAGAACATAAGAACATCGAGATTCAGCAGTGTACGGAACAGGTGACGGAGCGCCGTACGGATCTGGATATTAAGAAGAGCGAACTGGACGAGATCATCTCGGAAACCAAGTCCGAGGAAGAGAAACTGCGTGAAAAGTCCAAGAATCTGGAAGACACGATCGAGCCTCGCCTGTTGTCGGCTTTCAAGCGTATCCGCAAGAACAGCCGTAACGGATTAGGTATTGTCTATGTGCAGCGTGATGCTTGCGGCGGTTGTTTCAATAAGATTCCTCCTCAGCGTCAGTTGGACATCCGTATGCGAAAGAAAATCATTGTTTGTGAATATTGCGGTCGTATCATGATAGACCCGGAACTGGCCGGTGTACAGATAGAGCAGAAGGTAGTGGAAGAGAAGCCCAAACGTCGTCGTCGCAAGACGGAAGAATGATTCTGTCTGTAGAAAAAGACGAATTAGACCATTTATATAAGAGGAGTTCATGTCCCCGGCGGATAATGAACTCCTCTTTTTGGTGCCGGTCGCTTGACTGAGATTTGTGCTTGCGGGAAAGGAATAAATGTAAAATCGGTAAGAAAAACTGTGATTTATATACCTTTTATTCGTGTTCATTGTATTATTTTTGCACATAGGAATGGTTCCTGCTCAAAAATCATCAATTTATGTTACGAAAAATAAGGTTAACTGTCGCCTTGCTGTTCTTCACGTTGATTACTTGGCTGTTTCTGGATTTTACGGGAACGGCGCATGCGTGGTTCGGTTGGTTGGCAAAAATTCAGTTCCTGCCCGCAGTGCTGGCGCTGAATGTCGGAGTGGTGCTTGTGTTAGTGGCGCTTACGCTGCTTTTCGGTCGTGTGTATTGTTCTGTGATTTGCCCGTTGGGGGTATTGCAGGACCTGTTTTCCCGAGTGGCCGGCCGGCGTAAAAAGAACCGCTTCCGTTACACCCCGGCTCTTCCGGTGTTGCGTTACGGGATGTTGCTTGTGTTCGTCGGATTGTTGGTTGCCGGTTTTACGGCTGTTGCGGCTTTACTGGCGCCTTATAGCGCTTATGGTCGTATCGCCGCCAATTTGCTGGCTCCCCTTTACCGTTGGGGGAATAACGGTTTGGCACTGTTGGCCGAAGGGATAGACAGCTACGCCGTATATTCGGTCGATGTGTGGCTGAAAAGTCTGCCTGTTTTCATCGTGGCCGTTGTTACGTTGGCTGTGATTGCCACGCTGGCTTGGCGCGGTGGGCGCACATATTGCAACACCGTGTGTCCGGTAGGTACCGTATTGGGGGTGTTGTCCCGGTATGCTTGGTTCCGTCCCGTCATCGACGCGACGAAATGCAACGCTTGCGGCCTGTGTGCCCGCAACTGCAAGGCCTCTTGTATAGATGCCGTCAACCATCGGATTGATTACAGCCGTTGTGTGGTCTGTATGAACTGTATGGACAAATGTCGTCGCGGAGCGCTGAGTTATGCTCATGCGTCCCGAAAGAAAGCCGTTCCCGGCACAGATGAAGTGCCGGAGCAAGTGGATAAGGGGCGGCGCAGTTTTCTGACAGCCACGGCGGTGCTGACGGCTACGGCGGCACTTAAGGCACAGGAGAAAAAGGTGGACGGCGGACTGGCCGTGATTGAAGATAAAAAGATACCGGAACGGGCCACGCCGATTGCTCCTCCGGGAGCAGGGAGCGCACGCCATCTGGCCCAGCACTGTACGGCCTGTCAGTTGTGTGTGTCGGCTTGTCCGAATGATGTGTTGCATCCTTCTGCGCGACTGTCCACTTGGATGCAGCCCGAAATGTCCTACGAACGAGGTTATTGTCGGTCGGAGTGTACCCGCTGTTCCAATGTGTGCCCCACCGGTGCCCTTCGTCCGCTGACGGTAGCCGACAAGTCGGCGCTGCAAATCGGTCATGCCGTGTGGATCCGAAAAAACTGTGTGCCGCTGACCGACGGAGTGGCCTGCGGAAATTGTGCCCGTCATTGTCCGACGGGAGCTATACAGATGGTGCCGTCCGATCCGAATCGTCCCGATTCGGTAAAAATTCCGGTGGTGAACACGGAACGCTGTATCGGATGCGGTGCCTGTGAACATCTATGTCCGGCACGTCCGTTCAGCGCCATTTATGTGGAGGGACACGAAGTGCACAGAACCGTATAAACAAGAAAGAAGATGGAAAAAAAACAGCATAAAACGGAAATGGGCCGCCGCGATTTCTTGAAAAAACTGGGAGCCGGTGCGGCGGTATCGGCCATGGCTCTGTACGGTTGCAAGGAAAAAGCATCGGACAGTTCTGCAAACAGGGTGACAACCGGTGAGATTCCGGGAAAAATGACTTATCGGACGAATCCGAAAACGGGTGAGAAAGTATCCGTCTTGGGCTACGGCTGTATGCGGTTGCCGGTTCTGGAAGAAGGCAGTTCGGCCGGCCGTGAGGGAGATATTGATCAGGAAACGGTTAACAAACTTACGGACTATGCACTGGCTCACGGTGTGAACTATTTCGATACGTCGCCTGCCTACTGCAAAGGCTTTTCGGAGCGTGCCATGGGCATTGCGCTGAGCCGTCATCCTCGTTCCAGCTATTATATTGCCACCAAATTGTCCAACTTTGCCCCCGATACGTGGTCTCGGGAGGCTTCGATGGCCATGTATCGTAATTCGTTTCGCGAGCTGAAAGTGGATTACATTGATTATCTGCTGCTGCATGCAGTGGGCATGGGAGGTATGGAGGCGCTGGAAGGGCGTTATATCAAGAACGGAATGTTGGATTTTCTGCTGGAGGAACGCAAGGCGGGGCGTATACGCAACTTGGGATTCTCGTATCATGGAGATATACGCGTGTTCGATTATCTGCTTTCCCGCCACGACGAAATCCAATGGGACTTTGTGCAGATACAGTTGAACTATGTGGATTGGAAACATGCCAAGGAGGTGAATCCGAGAAACACGGATGCCGAATATTTGTATGGCGAGTTGCACAAGCGCGGCATTCCCGCTGTCATCATGGAACCGTTGCTGGGAGGCCGTTTGTCTAATGTGCCGAACCACATCGTGGCCCGTCTCAAACAGAACCGGCCCGACGACAGCGTGGCCTCCTGGGCCTTCCGCTTTGCCGGCTCGCCCGAAGGTGTGCTTACCGTATTGAGCGGAATGACGTATATGGAACACCTGCAAGACAATCTCCGCACGTATTCCCCCTTGGTTCCGCTGACAGAAGCCGACAAGGAGTTTCTGGAGGATACCGCCCAACTGATGCTTAAGTTTCCTACGATCCCCTGCAACGACTGCAAGTATTGCATGCCTTGTCCTTACGGGATAGACATTCCTTCCATCCTGGTGCATTATAACCGGTGTGTGAACGACGGCAATGTGCCCAAGAGCAGTCAGGAGGAGCATTACCGCCAGGCGCGCCGGGCCTTTTTGGTGGGCTACGACCGGAGTGTTCCTCGTCTGCGTCAGGCCAACCACTGTATCGGATGCAACCAGTGCTCGTCCCATTGTCCGCAGAATATCAATATACCGGCTGAGTTGCAGCGTATCGACCGCTTTGTGGAACAGCTCAAACAAGGCACGTTATGAAAGGTGCGGCACTTATCGACCGGCTGCACGACGAACGTTGTTCCTGTGTGATTGCACAGGGCGATGCGGTGCGTACCTTCACCCGGCGCGGGGTGGCCGATCTCTATGGCCTGTTGCACGACGAACCGGCCTTCCTGAAAGGGGCATGTGTTGCCGACAAGGTGATCGGAAAGGCTGCCGCAGCTATTTTGGTGAAAGCGGGAGTGGCGGAGGTGTATGCCGATGTGATCAGTCGTCCGGCGCGTGAACTGCTGGAACAGGCCGGAGTGCAGGTGACCTGGGCTTCAGAGGCGGATCATATCATCAACCGCAGTCGTACCGGCTGGTGCCCGCTGGAAACGCTCTGCCTGCCGGAGACCGATGTCGACCGTATGCTGTTGTTGATAACCCGTTTTCTGCAAACGAATGCCGGTCGTGTTTCGTCCGGTGCATGAATGAATAAGGAATGAAGAGACCATTTGTATTAGGGATCGCAACCGCCGCATTGGCCGGTCCGCTGGCTGCCCAGTCCGACTCTTTGCGGGGCCTTGACCGGGCCATGAATGAGCTGGTGGTGACCGGTACGCGCAACGAGACGGACATCCGCCACCTGCCTATGACGATTTCCGTGGTGGAGCGTGACAAACTGACCGACAACTACCGCCCTTCGGTGCTGCCTACGCTGACAGAGCAGGTGCCGGGGCTGTTTATAACTTCCCGGGGGATGCTCGGCTACGGTGTGTCCACCGGAGCTGCCGGCAATATGACGCTGCGCGGCATCGGTGGCAGTCCGCAAACCACGGGTGTGATGGTGCTTATCGACGGGCATCCGCAGTACGCCGGACTGATGGGGCACCCTATAGCCGACGCCTACCAGACGATGTTGGCCGAGCGTGTGGAAGTGCTGCGCGGCCCGGCTTCGACGCTGTACGGATCGCAGGCGATGGGCGGCGTGATCAATATCGTCACCCGCCGGATGCGCGAGGATGGCGTGCGCTCATCGGCCCGGTTAAGCGCCGGATCATACCATACGCTCCAGGCCGAAGTGAGCAACCGTACTCGCTTCGGGCGTTTCAGCAGTGTGGTAGCCGGCAGTTACGACCGCTCGGACGGTCACCGCGAACGGTCCGGCTTCGAGCAGTACGGCGGCTACGCCAAACTGGGCTACGAACTGAGTGCGGCGTGGCGTTTGCGGGCCGATGTGAACGTGACCCGTTTCGACGCCTCGAACCCCGGAACCGTGGCGGCGCCCTACACGGACAACGACCAAAGCATCACGCGCGGCATGACTTCGGCCGTCATCGAAAACAACTATCGCCGGACGTCGGGTGCGCTGAGCTTCTTCTACAACTGGGGGCGCCACGAGATCAACGACGGGTATCAACCGGCGTCGGCCACCAACAACACACCCAAGGCTTACCGTTTCAACTCGCGCGACAACATGATGGGCGTGTCGTGGTATCAGAGCGCGACGCTCTTCCGTGGCAACCGGCTGACGGCGGGCTTCGACTATCTGCACTACGGAGGCGAGGCCTGGAACGCCTATGTGGAAGGCAAGCGGGCAGGCGAGCGCGAAGACCTTGTCGACAAGCAGCAGGACGAGTTTGCCGGTTATGTGGACTGGCGGCAGAACATCGCCTCGTGGCTTTCGTTCGATGCCGGTGTGCGTGTCGACCACCATTCGCACGTGGGGACGGAGTGGGTGCCGCAGGGTGGGCTGGCCTTTCATCTGCCCCGCGAGGCCGAACTGAAAGCCATGGTGAGCAAGGGGTATCGTAACCCTACGCTCCGCGAGCTTTACATGTTCAAGCCCCGCAACCCGGAGTTGAAGCCCGAACGTCTGATGAACTACGAACTCTCTTACGCGCAGCGCCTGTTGGGCGGAGCGCTCACGCTGGGGGCCAACGTGTTTTATATCCACGGCGACAACCTGATCGGTACGGTCCGTGTGAACGGTAATCCCAAGAATGTGAACACCGGCGAGGTGGAGAACTGGGGGGTGGAGTTGGACGCTTCGTACCGCATTGCGCCCCGTTGGCGCGTGAATGCCAATTACAGTTGGCTGCACATGGAGCATCCCGTGGTGGCTGCTCCCGAGCACAAGTTGTATGTCGGCTCCGATTTCCGGCAGGGACCGTGGCACCTGTCTACGGGCTTGCAGTATGTGGACGGGCTATACACCGACGTGACGAAAGGGCAGGAGACGACCGAGGAGTTTGTGCTCTGGAACCTCACAGCCGGTTACCGGGTGTGTCGTAGCACCACCTTATATATAAAAGGTGAAAACCTGCTGGCGCAACGCTACGAGATCAATGCCGGTTTCCCCATGCCTCGGGCCACTTTTATGGCCGGGGTGCACGTGGATTTCTGACGTTGCCGGCAGACACCGAAAAAGAAAACCAAATAAAGAAAAGACGATATGACAGAAACAGTGAAACTTTATGCGCTGGGCCATCGCGACGTGCGTACCTACGGTGCGGCGGCGCTCTTTGCGGTGGGCAACGTGGTGTTGCCCCAATTGTTCCACCTGGTGCCCCAAGGAGGCGTCACGTGGTTGCCCATTTATTTTTTTACGCTGATCGGAGCGTATAAGTACGGTTGGCAGGTGGGGGTGCTCACGGCCATCCTCTCACCGCTGATCAACTCCGCTGCGTTCGGCATGCCCGCTCTCGTTGCGGTGCCTGCCATACTGCTGAAGTCGGTGTTGCTGGCGCTGGCAGCCGGTTACGCCGCCCGTCGGTTCCGTCGGGTTACGTTGGGTCTGCTCCTGGGCGTGGTACTTGCCTATCAGGTGTTGGGCACGCTGGGCGAGTGGGCCATGCAAGGCAGCTTGTATGCCGCGTTGCAGGATTTTCGCATCGGCATGCCCGGCATGGCTTTGCAGGTAGTGGGAGGCTATTTGTTTGTTAAACATTTAATTCGCAAGTAACTATGTTTGGATTAGGAACTCCGGAACTTCTGTTTATCATGCTCGTTGTCCTGCTGCTTTTCGGCGGTAAGAAGATCCCCGAATTGATGAAAGGGCTGGGCAAGGGTGTGCGCAGTTTCAAGGACGGTATGAACGGCGTCGACGCCGAGGACAAGCCGAAAGAGGACGAGAAAGAGCAGCAATGAACGAAGCTGACAAAGAACCCGTGCTCTCTTTCTGGGACCATCTGGACGAGCTTCGGGCCTGCCTCATCCGTATGGGGCTGGTGACGCTGGTTTGTGCCTTGGTGGCCTTCCTGTTCAAGGAAGAGATGTTTCGCATCGTATTGGCGCCGCGCGATGCCGGTTTCGTCACCTATCGTTGGCTGGATTGTTGCGCCTCGTGGCTGGGGACGGGCATGGGCGATGCGCTCCGTTTCGATGTGCCGCTCATCAACACGGGGCTGGCCCAGCAGTTCACCATCCACATGAAGACGTCGGTCCATGTGGGGCTGCTCTGCGCTTCTCCCTATCTGCTTTATGTGCTCTTCCGCTTCGTGTCGCCGGCTCTTTACAATAGCGAACGGCGCCTGGCGGTGCGCCTGGTGGGGGCGGGCTACGTCATGTTCCTGTTGGGCGCGGCGGTGAGCTACTTCTTGATCTTTCCGCTTACGTTTCGCTTTCTGGGCACCTATCAGGTGAGCACGGAAGTGAGCAACATCATCACGCTGGAGTCCTATATGGACACCCTGCTGCTGATGAACCTCGCGATGGGGCTGGTTTTCGAGATTCCTGTGGTGTGCTGGCTGTTGGGACGGTTCGGTTTGCTTTCGGCCTCGCACATGCGCCGTTTCCGCCGCCACGCCGTGGTGGCGATTCTGGTGGTGGCTGCCATCATCACGCCCACTTCCGATGTATTCACTCTGCTGCTCGTCTCATTCCCCATGTGGACTCTTTACGAACTGAGTATCAGGATTATACGTGATTAGTAAGGCGGATTTATAACTTCCTCATAATGAGGATATAATGTGGTGCGCATCCCGATAAAACGCGGCGAGCACCACGATGAAACGTGGCGAGCATCGCGTTTTGTCGTGGCGCTCGCCGCGTTTTTGCGTTGTGTGGATGATGGCGGAAAGCAGGGGCGGACTAGTGGGACGGAGGCTGAAAGAAGCGTCGAAATGGACAAGGGGACGAGGAGAAAAAGACGTTGTATGCGGATAATTTTGTACCTTTGCAGAAACATGCGGATACGTTATGGCCAATAAGGAATACATTAGGAAAAACAAAGAATGGCTGGCCGGAAAGGCCGGCGAAGACGGCGTGCAGGTGCTCGCCGGGGGCGTGTGTTATAAGGTGCTGGCGTCGGGTGCCGAGGGCGGTGCCCGCCCATCGGCGCGCAGCATCGTTACGGTGCACTACACCGGTCGCACGATAGACGGGCGCCAGTTTGACAGCAGTCGGGGCGGCTGTCCGCCCGCTCTGCGCCTGACCGACCTGATCGACGGTTGGCAGGTGGCCCTGCAACAGATGCGTGTGGGCGACAAGTGGGAGATTTACATCCCCGCCGAGATGGGCTATGGGCGCTTTTCGCAGCCCGGCATTCCCGGTGGTTCGGTGTTGGTGTTCGAGATCGAACTCCTGGGTGTGGCCTGAGCCGAGCCGGTCGCCTCCCGCTACGGGAGCGCCTGCCGGCTGGCGTCGCGCAGCGCCATCACATCGTAGAATGTGTTCAGCAGGGCCACGACGCCGAATCCCATGCCCACCGACAGCAGGCAGAGCACGACGTAGCGCAGTGTCTTTGCCCCTACGACGAGCAGCAGCGGCGAGAGGTTTGTCGACAGCTCAAGCGCCTGATCGGGCAGTGCGGTAATGAGGCCGAAACACACCGCTCCCGCCACCAGTCCGCTCGCAAAGGCACCCAGTAGGGCATATTTATAGCGGCGCAGTTGCGCGTCTTGCCGCCGTTTCACATATTCCACGGCGTCGAGCCTCCGGTTGAGCGCGGCCATGAAGTCCGTTTCGCCTCCCGTGTCGGGTCGGAATTCCTGGAAGATTTCTTCTATTCTCTTGTCCGTATCCATCATAGTCTTATTCGTTTTTTTAGTTGTTCGCGGCCCCGCTGGAGCTGTTTTTTCACGGCGTCGTCGTTGCACGAGATGATTTGGCCGATCTCCTTCACGCTATATCCTTTCAGGTAGAAGAGCAGCAGTGCCGTCCGCTCCTTGGGCGGCAGCTCGTCCAGAGCGGCATACAGCTCCTGATAGTCGAAGCTCCGGTCGGCTGCATACGAGGCGTCGGGTTGCTGTAGGCATTCGTCGAGCGAGGCCGTGGGGCGCGTGCTGCGCCGGTGGTCGATGAACGTGTTGTAGGCGATGCGGTAGACCCACGCCGCGAACTTGCCGCTCTCCTGATAACCGCTCGACGAGAGGTAGGCTTTGACCAGCGCCTCCTGCGCAATGTCGTCGGCCTCCTGCCGGTTGCCGCAGCAGAGGGCGAGCAGGAATCGCCTTAACTGTTCCTGCTCGCTGCGCACAAAGGCGGTGAATGTTTCTCTATTCATTGTCGGGCCGGGCTGCTTCTTCCATTTGCCGTTCCTCGGCCTTCAGCTCCTTGGCCAGCATCTTTTTGCTGACGATATAGGAGAAGAGGTAGGCTCCGCCGACAAAAAGTGATAAGATGCCTATCAGATAACAAGAGTTTAGCGACGGAAGAAAAGTTTTTTTGAAGTATTCGAGCCACAAACTGTAGATCAGAAAGGCGATACCTCCTGCCGTCATGACGCACCCGACGGTGAGTTTCTTGATCAGTCCTTGCTTCAATGTTTGGCTCGGTGGATTCATTTTCTTGAAAAAGTCCTCGATGTCAATAGTAGAGTTTTTTTCGATAGCGGCGAGAATGATTTCCGTTTGTCGGTTGGTCTGGTTCGTTTTGTAGCGTGTGGTGAACCACACAATCATGATTGGTAATACCACACAAGTTGTGAAGACGATGCTGAATGCAAAAATAAAATCTTCCATAGTTTTTCTTATTTTATCAGTTATACATATTGTTTTTCTGAGCTTGCTCGATGATATAACGTACCGTGCGGGCAAAAGGTGACGTGGGGGACGGATTTTTTTTCACGGAGCGCTTTTTCGGTCGTCCGTAAAAGAAAAGGAGAGGCTTCCGACCTGTACCTTGCAAAATTCCGCTGCAAATATTTCCGAATCTCCCGGGAATGCGGTAGCTTTGTTCCTGCGTTCGGAGCCGGTGGTATGCGGAACGTATGTAAACAGGAACAGCTATGAATGAACAGTTTGAGACGGCGCGGTTGATACTGCGCCCGTGGAAAGAAGCGGATGCGGCGGCATTGTATCGTTATGCCAAAGACCCGGCGGTGGGGCCGGCGGCCGGGTGGCCGCCTCATACGTCCCCGGAGGAAAGTCTGGAGATTATCCGTACTGTTTTCGCGGCGCCGGAGACGTATGCCGTGGTGTGGAAGGAATCGGGAGAGCCTGTGGGATGTTGCGGATTGCTGTTGCCCGGCAATACCCATCTGGGGGAGCAGAAAAGCCGCGAGGCGGAAGTGGGATACTGGATAGGAGTTCCCTATTGGGGCTGTGGGCTGGCGTGCGAGTCGGTAGACAGACTTGTCAGGCATGCCTTTGAAGACTTGGACTTGTCGGTTGTCTGGCTTGTACATTATGACGGCAACCGCCGGTCGCGTCGGGTGGCCGAGAAGTGCGGCTTCGTCTGGCACCACGCGGAACCGGACAAACCCACACCGCTGGGCGACAGGCGCACGGAGCATTTCATGTGTTTGCGCCGCGAGGATCAGGATGTTTCATCGGGTAGATCGCATTGAGGTATGGTAACTCTAGCAAAATACGGCAGATACGGATTGGCGCTGGGAGTGTTCCTGGCCGGACTGCACGTGCAGGCACAGTCGTTGCAGGCCGATCTGGAAGCCTATGTCCGGTCGTGCAAGGCGGAGATAGGGGTAGCCGTCATCACAGACCGGGGGGATACGGTTTGTGTGAACAACGAACGGCCTTATCCGATGAACAGTGTGCTGAAACTGTACCAGGCCGTGGCGGTGGCCGACGCCCTGCAACGGCAGGGGCTTCCGCTCGACACGGTGATTGTGATCGGACGGGGCGACCTGCATCCCGAGACGTACAGTCCGATGCGCGACGAACGGACCTCCGACACGATGCGGATTTCGGTGGCCGAGTTGTTGCGCTACGCCCTGCAACAGAGCGACAATAACGCCTGCGATGTGCTGTTTGAGCGGATTGTCGGTTTGCGGGATGCCGAAGCCTGCGTCCGGGCACTGGGCGTGGATCATTTTGCCATTCGGGCTACCGAGAAAGATATGTTCGAAGATCACGGAAAGACACAGGACAACTGGAACCGTCCTTTGTCGGCCGCCGTCCTGATCGACCGGCTTTTTACCCGCCGGCTGTATGCACCGGTCTATCAGGAATTCCTGAAAGAGACATTAGTGGCCTGCCGGACGGGACAGAACCGGCTGGCCAAACCGCTTACGGGACGGGGCGTCGTGATCGGGCATAAAACCGGAGCCGGTTTTACCACTCCCGACGGCTATCCGTCGGGTATCAACGATGTGGGTTTTGTCCGGTTGCCCGACGGGCGCCACTATGCGATAGCCGTATTCGTGCGGTCTTCGCAATGCGATAGGACGGCTACCGAACAGATGATAGCCGATGTGTCGGAGAGAGTATATAAATATGTAGTAAAATAAATTCGATAAAGAGATGGAAATAAATAGAGCATGTACACCGGAGAATATTACGTCGCTGGACAAGGATGAGATTTTTGTATTCGGGAGCAATCTGGCCGGCTGCTATGCCGGAGGAGCCGCGCGGGTGGCTTACGAACGTTTTGGCGCCGTGTGGGGGCAAGGTGTGGGCATACAGGGACAGTCGTATGCCATTCCCACGATGCAGGGCGGCGTGGAAACCATCAAACCTTATGTGGATGACTTTATAGCGTTGGCGCGGGAATGGGATCAGAACACCTTCTACGTCACCCGCATCGGTTGCGGTATCGCCGGTTTTACCGACGAAGAGATTGCACCGCTTTTTGCCGAGGCGCTTGAGTTGTATAACGTCCGGCTTCCCGAATCATTCGTACGCGTGCTCCTTTCCGCCGCCGGTCGGAAGGATGAATAGCGGTGGAAACAGATGCGGATAAACGAAAGGCGCGGACGATGGATAGCTTTGTAGCCATAGATTTTGAGACGGCCAACAACGAGCGGACCAGTGTGTGCAGTGTGGGCGTGGTGATAGTACGCGACGGTGTGGTCGTCGATACGTTCTATTCGCTCATACAGCCCGAACCGAATTATTATCATTACGTGTGCACGCGGGTGCACGGCCTGACGCGTCGCGATACGGACGGAGCGCCTTTGTTTCCGGCTGTATGGGCGGCGATAGCGCTGATGATAGACGGCCTGCCGCTCGTGGCCCACAACAAAGCTTTCGATGAAGGTTGCCTGAAAGCTGCGTTCCGTTGCTATCGGATGGACTATCCCGATTATGAGTTTCACTGTACGTATGCGGCTTCGCGCAGGGCCTTTCCGCGTGCCGAGAACCATCGGTTGCACACCGTTGCAGCCCTGTGCGGTTATCGGTTGGAGCATCATCATCATGCGCTGGCGGATGCCGAAGCCTGTGCGTGGATAGCCCGTGCGATTTTATGAATCGACACCGGTCGTATGGTACGTAGCTATCCGATGGAGAGGCGAGGGATCCGCCCGACCGGGAACGGAGATAAATGTAATCTCAATAATGTAAACAGAAGAAAATCATGAAAAAGGAGATAGAAAAAATGCGTAGTGCCGAACTGTATTATTATTCGGATGAGGAAGTGCTGGTGAGCGCGAAACATGCTGCGGACGTATGCGCCCGGTTGCGCACAATGAGTGTATGCGACGAGGCATACAGGGCGACGATTGAGGATTTGATACCCGGTGTGCCGAAGAGTGTTACGGTATGTCCTCCTTTTCATTGCGACCACGGTTCCGGTATTGTACTGGGCGAGCATGTTTTTATCAATTGCAATTGCGTGTTTTTGGACGCCGGTTACATCCGTATCGGCAGGCATACGTTGATTGGTCCGAACTGCCAGTTCTACACCTCGCAGCATCCGATGGATCATGTGGAGCGGCGGGAAGAGAAGGAAACCGCATATCCGATCACGATCGGTGAGGACTGCTGGCTGGGTGGCAACGTTACCGTTTGTCCGGGAGTGACGATCGGCGACCGCTGTATCATTGCGGCAGGTAGCGTTGTCGTACACGATATTCCCGCCGATTCTATGGCCGCAGGCTGTCCGGCGGTTGTCAAAAAAAATAGGACTGAGAAGTAGGGTATTTTATTCAGAATGAAGGAATAATGGAAGCTGAAACGCTGTTTTTCGCTTCGTGAGAATCGCGTATTTTTGTATAATCGGACAACGGGCGGAAATACGCGATTCTCATTGCATGCGACCGTAGGCTGCTTACCTTTTTCCGACGGTAGCATCGTAAGATGCGCAGGTATGATGTTTTGAGGGGCGGAGATCGGCGGAGAGAGGGATGCGCTATAAATCGGCGTAGGCCGGAATGTCGGGCAGGAAGGAATAGGAGAAATGTGCGTAGTCCATCCGGCAACAGTAATGATGCAGTCCGTTGCTCACGATGAGATAATCTACATGCAGCGCCATATTGTAGCGCGAGATCTGGGCGAATACCTTCGGAGAGATTGCTACGTGGGGAGCTTTGTACTCGATGATCATACGAGGCGAGGCGGTCCGGTCATACAGGACGCTGTCGCATCGTTTGGAGGTGCCGTTCAACTGGAGCGATACTTCATTGGCCAGCAGGGCGGCGGGATAGCCTTTTTGCGTCAGCAGGAAATGCACAAAATGCTGACGGACCCACTCTTCGGGGGTGAGCGCCACATAGCGCCGGCGCAGTACGTCGAAAATACAGGTCTTTCCGTTGCGCTTAATAATTTTTAGGTCGAAAGCGGGCAGGTTTAATGCGAACATTTGTTATTTTTGCAGATTAATGGCCTTTTTGAACGGCTGCAAAAGTAAAGAAAAAAATGAAAACGAAACAGGAAATCGTAGAAAATTGGTTGCCGCGCTATACGCAACGTCGTCTGGAGGACTTCGGAGAGTATGTGCTGCTTACTAATTTCAATAATTACGTAGACATCTTCTGCGAGGAGCAGGGCGTGCCTGTTCCGGGCTATGAGGCGAATATGCGTACGGCCACTGTTGATGATATAACCATTATAAACTTCGGCATGGGCAGTCCGAATGCTGCCATTATCATGGATTTGTTGAGTGCCGTATCGCCCAAAGCCTGCCTGTTTCTGGGCAAGTGTGGCGGTATATCCAACAAAACTCAGTTGGGCGATTTGATTCTGCCTTTGGCCGGGATACGCGGCGAGGGTACTTCGAACGATTATTCGCCTCCCGAGGTGCCGGCTTTGCCTGCTTTTATGTTGCAGCGAGCCGTGTCTACATCGGTGCGGGATGCCGGCAGGGATTACTGGACCGGTACGGTATATACGACAAACCGGCGCATCTGGGAGCATGACGAGGCATTCAAGGATTATCTGAAGAAAACACGCGCTATGGCGGTGGATATGGAGACGGCTACCCTGTTTACGTGCGGGTTTGCCAATCGCATACCGACCGGAGCCTTGTTGCTGGTATCGGACAATCCGATGACACCCGAAGGAGTGAAAACGAGCGAGAGCGACCGCACCGTGACGCGTAGCTACGTCAGAGAGCACGTAGAGATTGGCATGTCGGCTTTGCGGCTGATCAAAGACGAGAAACGGACAGTCAAGCATTTGAAATTCGATTGGTAAGAGGAAGACGAAAGAGATGGCAGCAAGAAAAGAGGGCGTTTCCTACGAGGATATTGTACGCGATGTGCGCGCACGCAAATTCAAGCCGGTGTATTACCTGATGGGTGAAGAAGCCTATTACATCGACCGGATTAGTGAGTATATCGTGGATACGGTGCTTACGGAAGAAGAGAAAGACTTTAACCTGACCGTTCTGTATGGAGCGGACACGACCGTCGACACGGTGATCAATGCTGCCAAACGCTATCCCATGATGGCCGAGCACCAGGTGGTTCTGGTGCGTGAAGCGCAAAGCCTGGCCGGTAAGGAGGCGTTGTCGTTTTATCTGCAACATCCTCAGCCGGCCACCGTGCTGATATTGTGCCATAAGCACGGTGTGCTGGACCGGCGCAAGAAACTGGCTTCGGACATACAGAAAGCGGGAGTGCTCTTCGAGTCCTCCCGGCTCTACGAAAATCAGTTGCCGGGTTTTGTGGCAGGGTATCTGAAACGGAAAGGCATGACTATCGGGCCAGACGCTGCACAGATTTTATGCGAGTATGTCGGCAGCGACTTGAACCGGCTGGCCGGTGAACTGGAAAAGCTGGTGCTGGCACTTCCGTCGGGGGAAAGTCGGGTGAACGCAGACTTGATAGAGCGGCACACCGGAGTGAGCAAGGAGTTTAACAACTTTGAACTGGTGAACGCCGTGGCGCAGAAAGATGTTCTGAAAGCCAATCAGATTGTGAAATATTATAACAGTAATCCGAAGTCGTTCGCTCTCCCGCTTACGTTGAGCGTTTTGTTCAATTTTTTCGGCAACCTGATGATGGCCTATTATGCACCGCAGAAAACGGAGGAGGGGATAGCGGCATGGCTGGAGCAGCCCCGGTGGCAGGTATCCCGGAATGTGCTTCCGGCGATGCGAAAATATTCGGGAGTGAAGGTGATGCAGATAATAGCCGAACTACGCCGAACGGA
>CAJUDC010000026.1 GCA_910584955.1 uncultured Paraprevotella sp.
ATAAGCATTCCGGTACTCTTCTTACCTTCCAGATCTGCTTTCAGTGATTTTTTAACTTCCATAATATTTTTTGTTTTTTACGTGTTCTTCTCAGCGGGACAAATGTAGCACATTTTTTTTATTTACAAGTCGCTTTACAATCATTTTTTTCACCGAAACAAGTTTTTTTCTAAAAATCTATGCTTCCCGTATCCTAAAAATCGTTTTTCTGCGTTTCATACCCAGAGCCTTTCCAAAGTCCCGCAAAACGATTGTTGCGGTCCGAAATAAGGCTATCTGAAAAAAATAACGTATCTTTGGAACCAAATTGAGAAGCCGATGAAAAAAATCATTTTCTTTTTTGCCCTCTCCCTGCTCACTGTCCGGCTGAAAGCGCAGGAGAGTTCTTCCGTATTCAATTTTCTGCGCTTACCGACATCGGCACACGCCACGGGATTGGGCGGTATGAACGTTTCCCTGATAGAAGATGATGCGACTTTGATTTTTAACAACCCGGCTCTTCTCACTTCCGTAAGCGACAGGACACTGAACCTGAACTTTATGACGTACATGCAAGGCAGCAAGGCGGGAAGCGCAGCCTTTACGCGCACGGCCGGCGAACGCGGCGCCTGGGCGGCGACGGCACAATTTACGAACTACGGTTCCATGAAAGAGACCACCGCGAACGACGAAATACTGGGTGACTTCGCTGCCCTCGACATGGCCCTGAACGGCCTTTACAGTTACAACTTCAACGCCCTGTGGGCAGGCGGTGTCGCCGGCAAGTTCGTCTATTCCAAATACGGTGATTACAGTTCGATCGCTCTGGCCGTAGACCTGGGACTGAATTATTTCGACGAGGAACTGGACCTGTCGGTTTCCGCCGTGGCCGCCAACTTGGGCGGACAGGTAAAGGCTTTCGGCGACACTCACGAGCGTCTGCCCTTCGACCTGCGTCTGGGTTTCACCAAAGGGATGTTCCACGCGCCCCTCTCTTTCTCCGTCACGATGGTGGATCTGACCCGATGGAGTGCGGATTATTTTTACAATCCCGAAAAGAAATCGAGCTTCGGCCGCATTCTGTCCAACCATTTCGTGGTGGGGGTGGACTGCACTCCCGGACGTCTTTTTTACCTGTCTGCCGGCTATAATTTCCGGCGGGCCTCCGAACTCAAGGCAGCCGGTTCGTCGCATGGAGCAGGCTTAAGCCTGGGTGCCGGACTAAATCTGACGCGTTTCAAATTCGGCGTCGCCTACGCCAAATACCACGTTTCCACCCCTTCATTGGTATTTAACGCCTCTTACCACCTATAAAATAGCACATCGGCGGGCGTTCTTCCCGTCATTTCCCGGTTATTTTCCGACTTTTATTCCGTAACGTGGTGCGCACCGCGTTACAACGTGGCCTGCATGCCGTTGCATCGGGGTGCGCACCACATCCGAACCTTATGCTCACCACCGTTACATCCCCTCCCGACCCTCCGTTTTCTTCCCTCCCAAAGTCGTTTTCCTCTTCTTCACCACCTTTATTCTCTCTCTAAAACAAGCATCAAAAAAGCCCGAAAATCCGGCACTCTCATGCGCAACACAGTATTCCGTCCGCCACTCCGTTATCCATCGTGGCGCGCATCATCGCATCCCCCAAACTAATCGACGCAAAATTTGGAAAAGGTCGTAAGTTGTGATACCTTTGCACACAAATACCAACCTTGAGAACCCCGTATGTACGGGGCCTCGTAACATACTTATTTCTATGAAAAAAATCGTGATAGCCATCGACGGATATTCCTCTTGCGGCAAGAGCACCATGGCCAAAGACCTGGCGCGTGAAATAGGTTACATATACATCGACAGCGGGGCCATGTATCGTGCCGTAGCCCTGTATTGTCTGGAGAACGGACTGATTTCCAAGGGAGAAATCAAAGAAGAGGAACTTCGGAAAGCACTCGAAAGCCTAGAAATCACTTTTCGGAAAGACCCACAGACCGGACTGCCGCAGACATATCTGAACGGGACAAACGTAGAGAAGAAAATACGCACGCTCGAGGTGTCGGGTCAGGTGAGCCATGTGGCTGCGTTGGGTTTCGTGCGCGAAGCCATGACACGGCAACAGCAGGCGATGGGACGGCAGAAAGGGATCGTCATGGACGGGCGCGACATCGGTACAGCGGTATTCCCCGACGCCGAACTGAAATTGTTCGTCACCGCCTCGGACCGGATCAGGGCACAACGGCGCTATGACGAACTGACGGCCAAAGGCGAACCGTGCAGTTTTGAGGAGATTCTGCTTAATCTGCAGGAGCGTGATCGCATCGACACCACACGTGCCGTAAATCCCCTGCGACAGGCCGAAGACGCCATCGTGCTCGACAACAGTCACATGAGCATCGAAGAGCAGCGCAAATGGCTGGCCGATGAGTTCCGAAAAGCAACCGCCGAATGAAACATCCCATACATATTGAAATAGACCGGGGATCGGGGTTCTGCTTTGGTGTGACACGGGCCATCAACAAGGCGGAAGAAGAACTGGAAAAAGGAGAGACGCTGTATTGCCTGGGAGACATTGTGCACAACGGAAAGGAATGCGACCGGTTGCGCAAACTGGGTCTCATCACCATCGACCACGACGCTTTCCACCGGTTGCACGACGCCAAAGTGCTGTTGAGGGCCCACGGAGAACCGCCGCAGACCTATGCCGACGCCGGCGCCAACCGCATCGACATCATCGACGCCACATGCCCCGTCGTGCTGCATCTGCAAGAACGTATTAAAAAGGAATATGATCTGAAAGACAGCCCGGACAAACAAATCGTCATCTTCGGGAAAAACGGGCATGCCGAGGTTATGGGACTGGTGGGACAAACGGAAGGGAAAGCCATTGTCATAGAAAAGACAGAAGAGGTGAAGAAACTGGATTTCAACAAAGACATCCGTCTGTATTCACAGACCACCAAACCGCTCGACGAGTTCCGTGCCATCGTGGAATATATCCGGCAACACATCTCGCCGCAGGCCACGTTCCGCTACTACGACACCATCTGCCGCCAAGTGGCCAACCGCATGCCACACATTCGGGAATTTGCCTCGCGCCACGACGTGGTGTTCTTCGTCTGCGGCAAGAAAAGCTCAAACGGTCGCGTGCTTTTCAACGAATGCCGGTCGGTGAATCCGAGGTCCTATTTAATAGACACAGCCGCCGAAATAGACATTCGACGGTTGCCGGAGGATTGTGTGTCGGTGGGCATCTGTGGAGCCACTTCCACACCCAAATGGTTAATGGAGGAGTGCAAAATACGCATCGAGGAGCTGCTTGGCAGCCACGAATGAGGTCTGCCGGCCTTCCAGTACACGCCGCTCGGCCTCGCCCGTCATCGCCTCTATAGCCGGATTCTGGTAGAAGCTGTTACGCAACTGCTCGTTGATGCTCTCATACATCCAATATTTGGCCTGTTCGCTGCGACGGTGTTCGAAATATCCGTTGGCCTTCACAAAGTCGATATAAGCATATATCATATCCCATATTTCCCGGATACCGTAACCGTAAAAGCCGGAATAAGTAAGCACCTGCGGCGTCCATCCGCTTTCGGGAGCCGGGAACAGATGCAACGCATTGCGGAACTGCGTGGCAGCCAATTGGCACTTGTCTACGTTGTTGCCGTCGCACTTGTTAATGACAATACCGTCGGCCATCTCCATGATACCGCGCTTGATGCCTTGCAGTTCGTCACCCGTGCCGGCCAGCTGTATCAGCAAAAAGAAATCTACCATCGAATGACAGGCGGTCTCGCTCTGACCCACACCTACCGTCTCGACAAAGATCTTGTCAAAGCCTGCCGCCTCGCATAGAATAATCGTCTCACGCGTTTTCCGGGCCACGCCGCCCAACGAACCGGCGGAAGGACTGGGACGGATGAAGGAAGCCGGATGAACGGCCAGTTTCTCCATGCGGGTCTTGTCCCCCAGAATACTGCCCTTGCTCCGCTCGCTGCTAGGATCGATGGCCAGTACGGCCAATTTGCCACCGTACTTTTCCAGAACATGCACCCCGAATTCGTCTATGCTGGTGCTCTTCCCCGCTCCGGGCACTCCGCTGATACCGATACGTACCGAACGACCGGCGTGAGGCAAGCACTTTTCTATTACTTCCTGCGCCATAGCCTGATGAGCCGGATTCATACTTTCCACCAGGGTTACCGCCTGTCCCAATACGGTCACATTTCCCTTTACTATACCTTCTACATAATCACTTACGGTCAGCGCACGGTGCTTGAACCGTCCCCGTTTCAGATAAGGGTTTACGATAGAAGGCTGCGCCACGCCGCTGTTCACGGTCAGGCCCTTATATTCCGCGCTGTTCTCAGGATGTTCCATATCTATTCTTATTAGGGCTTTACTTGAATCGTTACGATCTTCTTGGGATGCTTCGGGTCGTCGGTGATAAGCAACACCCGTGGGCGGTTCTTCGCTTTGGCCAGATAGCTCCCTACTACGGTGATCTTCATCTTGGTCGACTTACCCGGTGCCACCTTGCGGTTGCCCAGGCTCACATTCAACGCTTTGTTGAACACTTGCACCGATCGGATGGAAAGCGGCGTACGTCCTTCGTTCTTTATTACGATCGTCCCGCTCACCTTACGCTTGCCGTTGAGTGCTCCCAGATCAAGCGAGTCGGACGACAGGGTCATCACCGGCGCCTGTTCCAGTTGGCGGGCCGTCAGCTTGGAGAAATCGGGCAACAGCACCGCCGATACGGATATTTCATTGTCATCGCTCACCTTGTCGCCCATATAACGGGCCAGGTACAGCGAAGTCTGTGTCAGTCCCATCTGCATGAGGTGCTTGCTGTCCAACGTCAGCACAATCTTACCGATGCGACCGCCGGCCAGCGTCTCCGGCAGGTAGCGTGCCGACAGATAAGGGGGCAGGTGCATCAGTTCGGGCTTATAACTTTTACGGTCCGTATTGACAATCTGAATTTCGGCCACAGGACAGTCGCCTTTGTTCACCTCGTCAAATTCCACTACATTCGTATTCATCCGTACCGTTCCCAGATCAATAGGGAAAGATCCCGAGTAGTCGGTGGCATGCGACACCACCCGTCCTTGCAGATGCAGATAGACAGGTTCTTCCGAGGCATTGGTATAAACTTCCAGTTCTTTCTGGAAAACGCCCAGCATCGCCGCATCATATACGGCGGTAATCTCACCCTTTTCTCCCGGTCCGATGGCCGCGCGTGTCCATTCCACGGCGGTACAGCCGCACGAAGGCGTTACCTGTTTGATCTCAAGAGGCAAATCGCCCTTGTTCGTTACGGCAAAAGTCGCTTTTGTCGGCAACTGGAAAATGACCTCTCCCATATTGGCTATATCCCGATCCACGGAGAAACGAGGCTGTGCCCAAAGAGACGTAACCCACCCCAGTGCCGCACAGGCTATTCCGATTCGCTTCAATATCATATTCTTTCCACTCTGGTTTACAAGCAAAGATACGGAAAATGTCGCATCCGACAAGGGAAACCTACTTCTTTTCTTTCGCCAGCGTGCGCAGGGATGCTTCCAACGTGCGTACCAGTTCACGCTTGTTGGTACGGGGCGAGTAGACAAAGCCTTCGCATACCACTACCCGACCGTCGGCGCTGTCTGCACGGACCAACGAAACGAAGGGACCACCGATGCCGCCCTTGCGCATTTCCCACAGACCGCGCGCCTCCAACGTGTTCTCCCCGTCTATATTCCTTTGACGGAAGGTCACCAGCGGATGTCCGTCCTGCCGGGTTGTCGTCATCCACTGTTCGGGAGTAGAACCGGGAATATTGGCTTTCATCACGGAATCCCGCTTCCGCACGAACTCCTCCGGCGTAAACGGCTGCGCGCCGGCCAAGGGATAAGAATAAAATACGATGTTATAATCTTTTTCATTGCGGTTCGTACCGGCCCATAAAAAATCTTCTCCCCGTTTCGAAGCCTTGATGTCGGCAGGCGCACACAACGTATATCCCGCCAGCGTATTCAGTTCGTCACTCACTTTCCGGCTGTACTTGCGGCGCAAACGGGCCGCCTCTACTTTCAGTTCGGACTCAACGAACGCATCCGCCAGCCTGTCCTTGTTACGTCCCAGCCATCCGGCCAACTCCTCGGCACTGCGGGCGACAAGCGTCACTTCGATCTGCGGCACGGCCTCCACATCCCTTGCCATCCCCACGAGCGGATGAGCCTGCTCCGGGTCAATGCGCACAAACAGTTTATTACGCATCGTAACATACATACGGTCATAATGACGGGGAGCCACCCGCACCAAACGGAACATGGCTTCATTCTGCGGCAAGCCGGGAACGGGCCCTTCCAATATATCCCGCAACGAATCGCCCGCCGCACTGTTCCATACCTCCGGGTCCACTACAACCAACAGTTCATACGGCAAACCTTTCGAGGACACGATCCGTTTTTCTTTCTCCGTCTGACAGGCACCGCAAAGGACAACGGCACTCAACATCATATACATCCATTTTTTCATAGACTTACTTATTTATTAAAAGACAACCGCGCGAAGTTATACTATTTTAGTAGAAAGAACAAAATATTTCCCTGCTTTTTTCTTTCATTCAACTACGGGAGGCACGATAATCACGCGCAGAAAATCCTTCAACCGATAGGGGGCACGCCCCGCTCCGCCCTGTGAATCACTCACCAGCACGAGCGTCTGCCTGCCATCGGCCAGGCACGGCCCCAGACACATGCCTTCGTAATTGGCCAAACGGGTATTCACCGCGTTGAACCGGCTTTTCCATTCCGCCACCAATTGCTTGGGCAATACTTTGCGACGGGCCTCCTCCACCGATGCCGCCGATGCTGTCAGCGGTTCACCGCCCGACGGACGAACCCGGTAGATCTTCACCTGCACCCAACTGCCCCAATACCGGCGGGCGACGTAAAATTCCCGTTCCAGCACCAGCAGACTGCCGTCCAGCATAGCCGTCAATGCCGACACCCCGAACGCATACGCCCGACCGGTCCGTTCGGCTTCGGGCCTATCGGTCAAATAGGCATAGCAGGCTCCCGGTTGCAGGTCCCGGCCAAAACTTTGCAGACGGAGCAATCCGGATTGCGGGTTCCGGGGAGAAACGAGGTGCCCGTCGGCCCGAAGCACATTTTCCGTCGTCGTCCAGAAACGCTCCCGCACCGGATCGTAAGTCAGCGCTTCGAAACCATAATTGGGATGGATGCAGGCCTTGCCAAAGACCGGCGGCACCCGCAACTTTCGCCCGGTGGGCGCCCCCTCCAGATCGTATTCCCGTATTTCCTGATCGCCTTCCCCGCTGATGAACAACGTGCCCGTCCCGGGCATATAAGCCACTCCTTCGACATCCCGACTCGTATAACCGGACGTAGCCTTCGGCTGCGAGGCTACCGGACGCAAAGGTTCCACCGCCACCGAGAGCACGCGTCCCGTCAGCGAATCGATGCGGAGCCGGAGCGGATAATAACCGTCGACCGGCGCTTTATCGCTGACCAGCGCATAGCGGTCGGTTCCTATGCGGGTGATGCCGCTGTAATCCGCCGCCGGAGCACCGTGACGACGAAGATTCACTTGCGGAAGTACCTTCACCGTCTGTGCCGGCAGCGAACCTGTCGAAACAACACAAACCAGTACGCCGAGAACCACCGTCCTCCATCGTCCGTCAAGGCTTCGCATAGATTTTCACTTCTACCGTATGTGATGTATACTCAGGCGCATAGAGGCATTGCAACGTTGCCAACCCGGCGCTATATGTTCCCGCACGGTCCACATACGTCGTATGTTCCAGCACGTACGTTCCCTTGGGTAACCGGTCAAAGAAATACTCCGTCGACGCATCACGCACCACCTGATAATAGCCCAATCCGTCGCTGTAGCGATAACCCGACAAGGCCTTTCCCGGTTCCATGCAGGCCGCACTGCCGGCTTTCAGCCGCACGTACTCGTAATCGCGGTCGGCGGTAATCACATAGCGCTGTACCAGTTTGTCGCCCACTTTCGGGCGGGTTGTGCTCACCTCGCGCTGTATCCGCAGTCCCGTGGCCTGTACTTTCACCTCCGACAGGGGTGCCATGTATTGTGCATAGACGGCTCCCCAAGCCTCGCCGCCCGCCGACTTGTCCACCGCCAGTACTGCGGGGCGTCCGGGCATTTCGGCTCCGGTAAAGGTTTGCTTCACATAGCCCAGTCCGGCGGTTCCGCCCGCACGGCCCGTCTCGCCTGTCACGGGGTGCATCTGCACAGACCCGCGCCGCCCCTCGCGGAATCCTATTTCCACGCGGTCGGTTGTCGAGGATGTCAGCGCGTCTCCATTGCCTTTCAGCAGAGCATAGACCGCATTGGCACTGTTCACGGGGGTGCTCCACGCCTGCACGCGCTTCTGCTGCAACAACCACCGGCGCATCTCCGCTTTCAAACCTTTCTCGGTCGGCAGCACCTCATCCACAGCTTCCATGGCCAACACGTGCACGGCCAGCTTGCGGTCGATCGAGGAGAACGAACCCGAGGGGTACTCAAAATAGGCCCCCTTGGCGACCGACTGCGACAGATTTTCGCACAGCGACGCCATAAAGCGGCGGGCGCTGTTCTCTTTTCCGGCCAGCTTCAGCACGATGGCTGCCAAGGCCCGCTGCTCGCGGTCGGTCTCGCCAATGTTTGTTTCCATGTGGCGCAACAAGTATTGGTTGTCGCGACGGTCGGCCTCAGTCAATTCAGCTCCCGAACGCAGGATGATATATAAATAATGTAGCGATGCTCCGTCGGGGAATCCGATTTTCCCGCCGCGTTGCTCGGCTTTCTTCATCTCGGCCACCCGTTTCCGGTTTTCCGCTTTCAGGTAGTCCAGCACCCGGTTAAGGATCGGCGCGGTCTGCGCCGTCACCTCCCGGTCGTCCACCAGCGTCCGCAGGCGCACCAGCAGTTCCGCCACCTCGCGGGTCATGTATTCGTTGCCCGGCATCTTGGGGAACCACCCGAACGCTCCGTCTTCGGCTTGCAGCGTTTTCAGGCGTTCCAGTACAGCCGCACTTCGTGCCGTCTGTGTGTTCACGTCGAAGAGGGTTGCCAAGCGCGCTTTGCGGTCGGCCTCGCTCTCGGCATCGGTCACCCACGGGGTTTCGTTCAACAAGATGCCTTTCAATTCTTCGTTCTTTTGCAGATTGCTCCACAGCGTCTTGCCGTCCTTACTTTCCTGCCTCCATTGCTCGATGACCGTTTGTAGGGTCGGATTCTGGCGGGCGATATGAGCGGCCAATGTTCCCGAATAGTAGGCCGAAGCCAGCGAAAGCACGTCTTCGTTCTGAGGTTCTTGGAGCGACGGGAGGGCCTGCACGGCGTTCCACAGCGGATTAGCCGTATATTCCACCGTCAGCACACGCCGTCCGTTCTTGTTCTTGTCGCTACCGAAGAGTTTCGTCAGATCGGTTTCCGTGCGTCCGGCACTGTCGATGCGTAGCTCCACGGTCTCCGTCACCCATTCGGCCGACGAGAGTACCGGCAACCAAGCTTGTTCGCCATCGGTGTAGTCGCCGCATTCCGCCATCACCCGGCAGGCCAGCACGGTCTGCTCGCCGGAAGGAACAAAACCGCCGAAGCGGCACACCGTGTCGTTTCCGGCAGCCAAGCGGATCGCTTCCTTGGCCGTGTAGACCACTTTCTCCGTCTCGGGATCAAAGATTTCCAAGCGTACTTGTCCGTTCAGCGCCTCGGCCGACAGGTTGTCGAGCGACACATTTACTGTGGCCTCGTCGCCCTGACGTACAAAGCGCGGCAGGAGCAGGCGCGCCATGAAGTCCTTGCGGGCGGTAGCCTGCGCGGCAATCTCGGCTGTCATCATATCCGTAGTATGGGCCACTCCAAGGAAGTTCCACGTGGTGAAGCTCTCGGGCAGGGTGAAGCGCATCGTCACCTCACCGTTCTCATCGGCCATCAGACGGGGATAGAAGAACGCCGTTTCGTTGAAGTTAGTGCGCAAAGGAATTCCGGCAGGTTGAAGCGTTTCCGCTTCGGTCTCCTCGGCCTCTCCCACTTCCGAACCGTAGCGCTGCGCCAGGTCTAAACCGGCAATTTTGCCCTCCAGTTTGGCTGCGGCCATCATCGGCGCCCGTGCCACTTCCTCGGTAGTTTCCACCTCAGCGCAGTCCTCAACCACATTCAACACCTCCGAATGGGCTCCGCTTGCTTTATATTTCCTCGCCGATGGTGCCGCAACAGCGACATTACGCAGCGTAGACAATAAACCTCTTGTATAAGCATTAAACCTAAAGTTGTTCAGCAACGCTTCGTCAAACTCGTCGAAGCGCAAATCGGCCACTTTCTTCCACAACAGTTCAAACGAAGCCGACTGGTAACCCAACTGGTCTTTCAGGCTTCTCGCCCCGCGCCAGTAGGCGTCGTGCAGACGGTGGTCCTTGCTGAGTTGCAGCAACCACGTGTGCTTCACCAACGGGTCGAGCGACGCGTCGTAGAGGGTGGCCAGCACGTGGGCTTTGGCCGGCTTTCCGTCGGGTGTCTCTAAGCGCAGGCGCCATTCTTCTTGTCCGCCCGGCGTCAATTTATCGCGGAACGACGTCCAGCGCCACCGCAACCGGGTGTCGGGCAGTTCGCGCTTCAATTGTTTTTCAAACGTATAGGCCTGCTCGTCCTTTACGAAAAGGAAAGAAGCCGTCAGGCCGTCGCCGTATTTCTCTTCGTAGGGAATGGTAAATGTCTGCACACCGTTGGAGAAGTTCAATACCTGACTCTTCACCACCTCATCCTTAGACAACAGAGTGTAATAGAGCGTCACATCCCGACAGACGCTGCCCACGCAAATGGTGGCGGGGCGCTGTGCGGAGAAGGTATCCGACGGACAATAGAACCAAGCCGCCGTATCGGCAGGCACACGGGTGTCGCCCACCCCGAAGAGGAGAAACGTACCCGTCCACGACGCCGTGTCGCCCTTCACGCGGGCCGAAGCCTGCACCCGGTAGCGACCGGCCGGCAGCGTTGCCAATTGTTCGGGCACCAAGGGTTTGCGGGCGTCCACCGTACCGGTAAGCAGAGCCTTACCCACTTTCCGAGTGTCGTAGAGCGCATATTCCACCATACCCTCCACGGGTTGGTTCGAGGGTGAGAGCAGACGGAAGATCCACGGACGCAGGGCGTGACGGTCTTGCATCTCATCGATGCGGCTTTCGAGGCGCAACGGCGTGGTGCTCATCGGCAGACGGTAAGAAGCGGTCTGCGTCTCACCGCCCGAACTAAGCGCCTCAACCTGCAACACCACCGTGCAGCCGCGCCGCAAGGCCTCAGCATCCACCGACAGGGGCAACGGAAGACGGAAAGCACCCTGATCGTCGGTATAGACCGTATCAATGGGGAACTCCGGCGAAGCAGACGGCCCACCCCAACGATAGGGGAACGTCCAGTGCCACACACCCGTCAGGCGTGCCCGACGCACGGGCGCACCGCTGAACATCCGGGCCTCGCCCCGCAGGGTGATGGTATCACCGGCCTTATAGGGATCGGTAAAAGGCTTGAAAGTGAGCTGATAGGTGGGGCGTTTATACTCCTCCACCCGGAAAGTGCAGGTCATCGTGCCCGCTTTGATGCGGTAGATGCCGGGCAACCCACCGGCGGGCAACCGGAACGATGCCGCCACAGTGCCGTCCTCGTCGCTCTTCAACGTGCGGGTCTCCACCTCCTTGTAGTTGGCATCGTAGAGCGTCACCTTCACCTCCTCGCCGGCTAAGGTCTGAGCCGCCCAATCCTTCTGCGAGAAGACGATACCGCCCAACTGTACCTCTTGGCCGGGACGATAGATGGCCCGGTCGGTATAAAGCCGATATTGTTTTTGGGGGGCGTTCTCGGTTTTAGCATACTGCGGGCGCCCGTAGATCCATTCCTCGGGCAGCATCTTGTCGTTGCCCTTCTCCACCTTAACCATCAGACTCATCGGTTTGTCCGGGCGGGGTATCACCACGCAGCCGTCGGCATCCGTGGTCAGTTGCCGATACAGCGCGCGGGAGTTGTCAGCGGTGTAGACCGCGACGGTAGCCCTTTCCACCGGACGACCGCTCTTGCTGTCCACCACCACGCCCCGTATCTTATCGCCGGGCCAGTCTTGGTTCAGAAAGCGGAAGGCCGATACCGGCTGTATCACGCACACCGAGCGCGAGTTCTTCCACGGTCCGGCCGGCGCTGTAGGAGTGATGATCGACACGTAAAGTCCCGCGTCGGGAGCGGTCCATTTCAAGGTATCGTCGAACGTCTCATAGGCCGGACGATCGGCGAAGGTATGGGTGAACTTGTTCACCAGCACACCATTGCGGCGCACGTAGTCGGCCTCGTTCTTGGACCGATACATCGCTTGCCGACGGAACGACGCGTTCATGCGATAGGTCTGCACAGACAAGGACTTCAAGTTTCTGCCGTTCAGTTTCAGGTCGTATTCCCGGCCCGGGTAGTAAACGGAATAGGTGCTACAAGTCAGCTGAGGGCAAGAAAGCGCATTCACTTTATTTTGCAGGTCCGACAAACGCTCGTAGTCCGGATGAAGCGCCAAGCCCTCGCGTCCCCACTCTTCCTTACGCCGAGGCGACACGTCGAGCGTCATCATGCGGAGATAGACCTCGGTGACCAACGGCAGATCGGCAAAGGACCGACGCATGCGCTCGTAGGTCCGGCACTCCGACGAAGCCAGCACCTGCGCCTCGCGGTCGCCTTCCTGCACCTCGCCCCACCACAGCGGCATCACCGGCTCTTCGGACGACAACGCAATGGAGTCTAACATAAACAGCAACTCGGCCTCGCGGTTGCCGCTGCGCCGATAGCAGGCCAGCGCGGCGCCGGCCACGCTCTCGGCTTTCTTCGGGTCGCGACCGCCCACCGCTCTACGAGAGTGAGCCAAGGCAAACATGGCGCGACGCGCCACCACGTTCAGCAAGTCGCCTTTAAAGTAGCCGGCATGCTTGCCCGCCTGCACAAAGGGCACCCACTGCGCTGCCTTCTCCTGCTGCAACACAGCCGGATCGGCCATCGAGAGCAGATAATTGGCTTGTCGGGCACTGTCGTACTGCTCCACCGTCCACTCGTGCAAGCTGTCGGGGTGGGCCGCTATCGTATGACCGGAAGACTGACTGCGGGGGCGGTTCTGATCATAGATCTGTCCCAGCACCGAGGCCAGCACGGCCCGCTCAACCGGAGCGGCCTTCTGCTTGCGGGCCTCCAACCGGCGCACATCGGAAAAAAAACTGTCGGGCACCACCTCCTGCCGCAACAGGCTGGCACAAAGCGTGGCGGCCAACTCCTGTCCGCGATTGCCCTCGCGCAAGGCTTTGGCACGAAGCGTGCCGTCCACCACTTTCAGGGCCGACTTGGGTAGTTTTTGTTTCTGGTAATTCTCCACCTGTTTCCACAGGCTTTCATAGCTCTGCGCCCGCAGGCTCTCCACGCCAGCCAGCACAAAAAGTAGCAGCAAGCAAACCATGCGCACCTCTCTGCCCTCTATCTTCCGCAGCTTTTTCATCGTTCTTCGTTTTGGTTGATCTGCAAAGAAACAAAAAAAAGCAAGTCTGCCTGCCTCCCGCGCCCTTATTTTATCTTAAAAAAGACGAAGAACATTCATCTCATCGCGCATGCGGAAACTTTCTATGGTCCACACCGAAAACCCGCATCATGACCGGAACCGTACACACCAAACCTTGTGCCGTAGAATTCACGCTTCGGTTTGTACAGCTCTAAGCACGGTTTCATCTTTCCGTGCGCGTTCCGATAGAAAAAGAACAGCGCCGCCGTAAGTTACGGCGGCGCCATGTCCTTGTTTTTCCCAAAAGTATAACATCTGACGGACTTATTTCACCAAATAGGTGTTGAAAGAATGCGCCGGCATCCGGGCATTGAGGTATTTCTTGCCGATCTTCACGGAAACGGTCTTTTCCGCGTCGTTAAAGTTACCGGCAATCACCACATACTGCTTCTCGGGCGTACGGTAAACCACCACCGGTGTATTACCGTTCGTGCGGGGAGAGTAGCCGATCATCTCGCTCCCCGGAGCCACATAATGCGAGAAATGTTTCACGGCATAGTATTCTGCCGTATACCGGAACTTACGGGTTTGGGAATCCAACTGAATCAGGGCGTTCTGGTTCCATCCCCAGGGACTTGTCCCGTGGTCGGGCAAAAGGAAGTTCCAGTTGAACCACTCGTCACAGCCGTTGCCCACGTTGTCACCGATCAGGAAGAAAGTGTGCTCGCCGGCTTTCCAGTCCATGCTGCCGTTTCCACATTCGCTCTCGGAACAGATATAATGGAAACCGGGATACTGCTTGCGGATATGCGGCAGAATCTCACGCCCTTCCCATTGGAAAGCGATACCGTCGATACAGTCTCTAAGTCCGGCATCCGACAGGATCTTCTCCACATGATCCTGACGGTTGGTGTTGAAGGTCCCCAGATAAAGTTTCACGTCCGGGTGTTTCTGTTTCAGTGTAGGCGCCAGATATTCCTTGTTGAAGCGCACCGTGCCCTCCGCCGTCCAGGCACAACCCGGATAGGGCGTATAACTGTAGGCTTCGTTCTGGTAGATGATCATGTCGATGTTCACTCCCTGTTCCTTGTAGGCCTCGATGAACTTGCAGAAGTAGTTGGCATACGCCTGCAAATAGCGGGGATCCTGAATGAAGTAATCCTGTGTAGCCAACTTGCGTGGGAATTTACCGTTGCGCTCGCCCAGGAACTTCATCTCATCCTCGTCGATACCCTCGACAGAACCGAACAGCAGGTAGTCGATGCGGTTGTCCTGCCGATTGTGCCGGCTGCTCACAACCGGATAGTCATTGTTAATCTTCATCCAGCTCGGAGGGCTCCAGGGAGAGGCCCAGAACGTCAGGTTCGGGTTGTACTTCTGTGCCGCCCGGATCAGCGGGATGATGTTTCGTTTATCGCGCTCGATGTTGAAGTAGCGAAGTTCCAGGTCGCCCTGCACCTCGTCGCAGCTGTACCACGAACGACCGTAATCGTTACAGTTCATGGAAATGCGCCCGCGCGTGAATTTCAAATCGCCCTGCGGGTCGAACAGGTTGCGCATAATCTCGTCCTGCTCGTCGCGCGTCAGGGAGAGCAGGGCGTCCCAGTCCAGTTCATTGAAAGTGGTTCCCCAGGCCTTGAGTTTTGTTCCTTCCTCCGCACCGCTCACTTCGAGCAGAGGCGCAACGGAGGCCTTCGATTCCATACGTGTCTTGGTCTGTTGCCAAGGTTGGCTTTCCGTCGTCGTCACCCTGACAACGCTTTGCGCCAACGCTGCGGAAGCAGCGAAAAACGCCACGAAAGCCGATGAGAGCATTTTATTCGTCATGTCGTTCAGCTATTAGTATAACGCTGCAAAAATAAGGGATTCCGGTCGTTAAGCCGTTGTTCGAATGTAACATCCGGGGGCACAAATGTATCAAAACGATAAAATGTTACATCTGTTCCGCCCGTTTGTCGCTCTCGGGCGGCTTTCCTGTAGTGCCGGCCCGATATTGCGAAGGGGTGACACCGTATTTCTCCTTGAAGCACTTGCTGAAATAACGCGAAGTGCCGAATCCCACCCTATCGACGATCTCGGCAATGGAAGCATTCGAGGAGACGAGCAAAGCGGCTGCCTTCTGCAAACGTATGTCTCTGATAAATTCCGACGGTTTGGAAGACGTCAAGGCTTGCAATTTCCGATACAGATTCATACGGCTCATGCACAAATCGCTGCTGAACTGTTCCACACTGTAAGCGGCATTGTCGAGATTCCGCTCCACCGTTTCCACCGCTTTCCGCAGAAAATCCTCATCGGCACTCGGAACATCCGGTTCCTCCGGTCCATCGCCCGCCCGAGGAACGGACTTACCGGACCCGGCAACAGAAAAACGGACAGCCGACGTCTTTTTCCGTTTATATAGCGCATACGCGATGACGATCAGCACTATCAAGCTCCCGCCGATCACCCACAACGCGGCAAAAGACCATAAAGCCGGAGAACGAAATGTCACACACCGGACCGGACGGCCCCACTCCCCCTGCCGATCCGTCGCTTTCACCTCCAATACGGCAGTCCCGTCGGGAATATCTTCCAGCAGAATACGATTCGACCCTTTCGGAAGCACCGTCCATTCGGCATCGGCCCCCAGCCGCCAGGCAAACCGGATGCTGTCGGCATACAGATAATCGAACGTAGACACAAACACCTCGACCCGCTTTACGGTCTGCCGTGAAGTAAGAAGACACGGACCGGGCGAAGGCAAGCGGCGCACCCCGTCGACAATCAACAATGTGGGTACGGGACGTGTGCCCGTATCGACAAGATGAGCGGAAGGCGCCAACATGCAAAAAGCACCGATTCCACCGAGACAAAGGCTGTCTCCCTCCAAACTGACAGTGTGAAAATAGTCCATATCGACGGCCGGATCCGAACAGCGCAACAAGCGGTATGCAGCGTTCTCGGGATTGTATTCCTTTATATATTTATCGGTCAGGATCCACAAATGTCCTTGCTTGTCGGCCACAATCTTTTTCACGGCATCCCCGTTCGGGTTTCCGGCTTTCTCATCCTCCCGCCACCGGTCACCGGCAGGATCATAGCAGCAGACATTTCCTCCCGACGTGGCTATCCATATCCGTCCGTCGGGGGCAACGGTCAACGAACAGAAGCCGCCCGAAGGGAGAAGGCTCTTACGTACACCAGAAAAAGAAACAGCCCCCGAACGGGAAGCATCCACCCGGCAGAATCCGGCCTTGTCGGCCACTCCGTAGACCGTTCCATCGGCAGATACGACCACATCGCGCACCCTACCCAGCGAATCGGCCAACAGCCTTAATCGTTTGTCCGTATAATCGTACGCATATACCGCATTGTCGGTTCCTATCAACAGGGAGCCTCTGCCATCGTCGCGAAGCACACGGATAGCTTCTGCCAAAGAGGCCTCCTTTTCCTCTTTCCAATGAATTTCCATACCGTGGTTCCAAACCCGAAAAAGGCGCTTCCCGCTGCACGTCCATATACCGGGACCCGTCTTGCTTTTTTCCACGCATTTTGCCGTATGCAAAGGACCTGGCACAGCCGCCTGTCCGGCAAAAGACATCTTTCCCTTTTCGGCATCGTAGAACGACAGGCCTGTCCGTCCTTGCCATATCCAGTAACAGGTCCCGGTTTCACGGACAATACGATCCACCATCACCCGGTAGCCCGTCTTGTCAGACATGGCTTTGACCGAATCGCGGCGCAGACCGGCCTCTACCGCCTGTACGATAAAAGTATGGGGAGAATACCCCGGCACCCATATATTCCCCTTGTTATCCTGTACGACATTGTCCAGAATCTTTTTCCCTTTGGACAGAAAATGATCGGTTGCATACGGCACCAGCGTGTCCCCCTTGATGCGATAAGCATACAAATCATCCATCGCCGCCACCCACAGCAGACGGCTAGCGCTGTCGTAAAGAACATTAAGCACCTGACTGCGGAATCCCCCCGCTCCGTCGGGCCCCAGTGTAGCCGGCTGAGGGATTACAACGGGCGGTTTCCCGTCGGAACCCGACCGGTATTTTACAATGCCTTGCCCCCACGTAGCGACCCACCAGGCAGAATCCGCCGATGCCGGCACCACATAATTGGGTGCATAAGCCAAAGGCCATTCCATCGGCAGCCACCCGTCGGCCGAACGGTCGAAACAAAGCAGCCCGCCGCCTCCCTGCACAGCCAGCAAACGACCGTCGGCAGTTTCAAAAAAGTTGACCACCGGACACCGTTTCCCTTTCCACGCCGACACATACACATGGACACGAAACGAACCGGCCGCAGCTTTTCGTTCCGTGGTTATCGAATCGGAGTTTTCCGACAGACGGTAACCGAATATACGGTTTTGGGCAGCAATCCAAACCGTGCCGTCGGTTGCTGTAAACATACTTGAGATAGCCTTGTCTCTCACCCCCTCTTCCTGAAGCCGATCGATACCGTATCCTTTTTTATCCAGCAAGCAGGCTCCTTTGGTGGTGCCAAACCAGATACGGCCTTGCTTGTCTTCAGTGAGGCACGTAATGTCGTTGCCGGGGAGCAACGACGGACGGTTCTTGTCGGAACGGAACACCTCGACCCTGTATCCGTCGTCGCGACAAAGGCCGCCTCCTTCGGTCGCATACCACATATACCCTTCACTGTCTTGCAAAATACGGTGAACATTGGCTACGGGCAATTGCTCCTGATTGGGCAACTGTACGACACGGAAACGCCGGGCTTCCAGTGCCGGCAGCAACAGGAGCGCGCTTGTCGTTATCATCAAAATCCGCAAAAAATACATGGTGTTCTCGGTTCCTTTCCTGCAAATATAGCGTATTCGGACGGAGCAGCAAAGACGAGTTCCGCTTTTTTCCGCTCGCAACACCCGCCATAAAGTCCACTCCGAAAAACAAATGTGACGAACAGAGCCTCCTCCGTCCGTCACATCCTTTACCTTATATAATTATAGAATCCTCAACGTCGCTTCCGTCAATCTTCTTTCTCCGGTATCTGCGCCAGCAATGTTTGCAGGAACTCCCAGAACTTGGCCACCGAAGGGATGTGACAACGCTCGTCGGGCGTGTGGGGAGAACGAAGGGTAGGACCGAAACTCACCAGATCCATTTTCGGATAGACCTCGCCTATCAGGCTGCACTCCAGCCCGGCATGTACGACCTGCACGACAGCCTCTTCACCGTAGAGCGAACGATAGACCTCAACCATACGCGCCGTGATGGGCGAATCGAAATTAGGCTGCCAAGCACCGTATTGACCGCCAAATTCCACTTTCATACCGGCCATTCCCATGCAACTCTCAACCATAGTACCTACGTACTCCAGCATCCCTTCATCGGAACTGCGAGCCAAGACAAGCACTTCGGCCTCTCCCCCACCGATATTCACGATCGCCAGGTTGGAAGAGGTTTCTACAATATGCGGCATCGAAGGGATATTGCGAAGAACACCGTCATGACAGGCCAGAATGGCGGAAACGAGGTTGTCGCGAATCTCCTCCGGCACACAATAAGACGGAAGTTCCGTACGCTCGGCAATCAAAGTCCATCCCTCTTCCACACCACGGTACTCCGCTGTGAAAAGCTCCTTGCAATAAGCCGTCAGGTCTTTCAAATCCTCTTCATTATCGGCCGGCACCGTCAATACCACCTCGCACTCACGCGGAATCGCATTGCGCATGTTACCTCCGTGCCAGGATGCCAGCCGCGCGTCATCATCCGCTATGGCCTGACGCACCAGCCGCGCCATCAGTTTGTTTGCATTCGCACGATTTTCGTTTATTTCCAGACCGGAATGTCCGCCTCGCAAGCCTTTCAGTGTAATCTTTACCGCCACATCACCAGGAGCCACTTCCATCTCCTTGTATCCCAGTGTTGCCGTGATGTTCACACCACCGGCACTACCGATCACAAATTCTCCCATCGTCTCGTTGTCGATATTCAGCAGAATGTCTCCCGTCAGCGTGTCGAGTGCCAGATGGTTCACACCGTACATACACGTTTCCTCATCCGCAGTAATCAAAGCTTCCAGCGGACCGTGCTGCAAGGTCTCGTCCTCAAACACCGCCAGAATAGCCGCCACGCCCATACCATCGTCTGCGCCCAGCGTAGTTCCTTTGGCCTTCACCCATTCTCCGTCGATATATGTCTCTATCGGATCCGTTTCGAAATTATGTGTGCTTCCCGTCACCGCCTGAGGCACCATATCCATATGAGCCTGAAGCACCACGGTCTTCCTATTCTCCATCCCCGGTGTAGCCGGTTTGCGCATCACGATGTTCTCACCTCCGTCTTTAAACGCCGCTATACCGTGTTCTTTGGCCCAATCCAACAAAAAGGCCTGTACTTTGTCCAGATGTCCCGAAGGGCGCGGCACTTGCGTCAACGCATAAAAGTTTCTCCATACCGGCTGCGGAGCCAATTCTTTCATTTCATTCATAGTCTTATATTTATTGATTAACTCTGTCATCACCTCTTCATCTATCCGATCCCTCTTGAACCGTTCCCGACCGCACCGGTCGGGTAAACTGCAACGCTCCCAGCGCATATAATCCCAAAAGCAACACCAGCAACGTTTGCAGCGCATGAACAATGAGTACAAACAAGCCCGCATCCAACTGCGACACTCCGTACATCACCAAAACCGTCTTTACCGCAAAGTGCCAAGGTCCCGCCCCGTTAGGTGTAGGTACCAGAACAGCAAAACTCCCCACCACAAACGCGACCCAAGCAGCCGCACAACCTAGGCCGGACGTACTATTGAAGCAAAAAAAGGTCAGATATAGATGTAAGAAATAAGCTACCCAAATCCCCAAAGAATATATAAGAAACAAAGGGACATTTCGCACCTTACGCAAAGAAAAAAGTCCCTCACAAAGCCCACGGAACATCGCTTGAGTACGCCTGAACAACGTCAGACGCCGGACAAACACCCACATCAATCCGCCAAGCATCAACAAGCACAGAGCTGCCAGCCAGCATTCCGTTGCGGTGAAACGATGGATATAGGAAGTAAGTCCCATACCGGTTTGCTCAAAAAAAGTCCGAAATGTACCAAACTGCATTAAAACGACACAGGCAGCTATCCCCAGAACGGCCAGCATATCCACCATACGTTCCGTAACTACCGTTCCCACCGAACGGGAAAAGTCAACCCCTTCATAGCGCTTCAACACAGCACACCGGAGGACTTCCCCCACCCGAGGAATCACCAAACTGGAAGCATACGACAAGAACACGGCATTCAGACAAGTATGTATACGCGGCTTCTCTCCCAACGGAAACAACACCTGACGCCAACGCAAGGCACGAAAAACCTGCGCCCATACACCGAAAGGGAAAGAAAGCCACATCCACGTCCAGTTCATCTTATGTTCGAGCGCTTCCGCCAGCTCCGAAGCATTAAGTCCCCGGTACATCCATCCCAAAATAGCTCCTCCCAGCAACAGCGGGAAAGCCACCTGGCTTATTTTATTTATCATCTTTCGCCTGTCCAATGCCGATGCAATCTATAAAATCTCTATCTTTGCGCTGTAAAAGTAGTATAAAAAAGTAAAAAATGAAGCCGGTTAAACCCAAAAAGTTTTTAGGACAACACTTTTTAAAGGACCTGGAAATCGCCCGTGCCATTGCCGATACCGTAGATGCCTGCCCCGAGATACCCGTGCTGGAAGTCGGGCCCGGCATGGGGGGCATGACGCAGTTTCTCTTACCGAAAGACCGTCTGCTCAAAGTCGTGGAGATCGATTTCGAATCCGTAGCTTACCTACGCCGGAATTACCCGCAACTGGAAGAACACATCATCGAGGACGACTTTTTGAAAATGCACCTGGACCGTACCTTCAACGGGCAGCCCTTCGTGCTGACCGGTAATTATCCATATAATATCTCTAGCCAGATCTTCTTTAAGATGCTCGACAACAAGGAACTGATACCGTGCTGTACCGGTATGATTCAAAAAGAAGTGGCGGAACGAATCACCGCCCGGCCCGGAAACAAGTCATACGGCATACTTAGCGTACTGATTCAGGCCTGGTACGACGTGGAATATCTTTTCACGGTAGCGGAAACGGTGTTCAATCCGCCTCCGAAAGTTAAAAGTGCCGTTATCCGTATGACACGTAATCAAGTCTGCCAATTGGGCTGCGACGAAAAGCTATTCCGCAAAGTCGTAAAAACCACTTTTAACCAACGGCGGAAAACGTTGCGCAATTCCATCCGTCCTTTACTGATTGAAGCCGACCGGTTGTGTGAACAAAACAATCTAACGCCAACCGACCACACGGCATTTCTAGCAAGAGACCTATTTAACCGACGACCGGAGCAGCTGTCGGTAGCCGAATTTATCGCACTGACAAACGACGTAGAGAAAGAACTGAAACCCGAGAAATAAAAAAACGGATTTTGAACCGCATATCTTTGGCCTCTGAAAGCTTTTTTGTACTTTTGCGGTGCTGAAAATAGTTTTGAACAAAAATGGACGATTATCACGCGGAAAACAAAATTAATTAGGAGCAGAGATTGGCAGGGCCGATTCTCCGTTCCCCAATTGTTAACGGAGGAAAACGCATGCGAACATACTGGAACACAAATCGTGGCCTGCATACCCTTGAAAAATGGGAGCCCAACTGCTGGGTACAGGTAACCTGCCCTACACAGGAAGATGTAGACTTTCTGGAAAAAGAACTTCACATACCGGATTATTTTCTAATGGACATCGCCGATACCGACGAGCGGGCCCGTTATGAATTTGACGAAGGATGGATTCTCATCATTTTACGTATTCCTTATGTAAAAGAAGTTCGTTCCCGTACTCCTTACACCACCATTCCGCTAGGTATCATACTTAATAAAGACGTTTGCATCACGGTTTGTAATTTTGAAACCAATATGATGATCGATTTTGTAAGTTATCAGCAGAAACGCGGTTTAGGCTTTACAGACTCGGTCGACATGGTCTTCCGCCTGTTCTTATCTTCAGCCGTATGGTACTTGAAAAGGCTGAAACAAATCAACACCCTTATCGAAAAAGCCAAACAGCATCTGGACCGCAACGTTGACAATGCCGATCTAATCAATTTGTCACGCCTGCAAGACAGCCTGACCTATTTCATTACTTCAATCCGTGGCAACGAAACCCTGCTGTCCAAACTGAAGTTCAAATTACCGGTGGACGAACTGGATGCCGACTTAATTGAAGATGTCAACATCGAAATGAGCCAGGCCCGCGAAACCACTAATATCTATGCCAACATTCTGGATTCTACCATGGAGACTTACGCAAGCATCATTAATAATAATGTGAGTAGCGTAATGAAAATGCTCACCTCCATCTCTATCATCTTGATGTTTCCGACTTTAGTCGCCAGCCTATTCGGCATGAACCTAGTAAATGGCATGGAACATTCTCCCTGGGGATTTCCGTTGGCCCTCGTTTTGACGGTCAGCGTGACCGGCGTCTTCGTGTGGTATTTCAAACGGAAAACATGGATTTAACGGCATATTTTCTTAAAAAAGACTTTTTTTGTTAGGCAACAAACATTTTTTTAACTTAATTTGTAAGCTATATTAGTGATCGACAATCGAATCATATACTAAAAACAAGTAACATGATGGACTCTCAAGAAACGTTTTCCTTGGAAGAAAACAAAGTACTCCCTACGGACATTCCTGTAAATGAAGGTGTAGCCGAAACAGAAAAGGCTCAGCCGCAAACCAAAGCCGAGGTGATAGAACGCTTAAAAGAAATAGCACAAGGCGAGGTGATGAACAACAAACAGGAACTGGATCTGC
Source organism: uncultured Paraprevotella sp. (assembly GCA_910584955.1). Classification (GTDB taxonomy): domain Bacteria; phylum Bacteroidota; class Bacteroidia; order Bacteroidales; family Bacteroidaceae; genus Paraprevotella. The sequence continues at coordinate 23,305 of CAJUDC010000026.1, forward strand.
TGAAACAAACTTTTTATAAGCTTCATAAAGCAGCCTCATTAGAAGCGTACAACGCTTTTCTGCAGGCTGGCGGTACCCCCGAAACCTATATGCCGGCTATTGATCCCGATGAAGAGAACTTCAAAGCAGCCATGCAGGCGGTAAAACAAAAGAAAGCTGAGTTGCAAGCTGAACAAGAACGCCAAAAAGCCGAGAACCTGCAAAAGAAACTCGACATCATAGAGCGTATCAAAATAATGGCAGCAACACCGGAAGAAGC
>CAJUDC010000027.1 GCA_910584955.1 uncultured Paraprevotella sp.
ATGGAAGAGATTTTCAGAACGGCGCTTTTCCATGTATCTACCATTATCTCCACTTCCGGTTTCCAGGCGTCCCATTACGACTATATAGCTTGGGGAGCTCCTTTCTGGATGCCTACGTTGATTCTCATGATTATCGGATCTTGTGCGGGATCTACAAGCGGGGGAGTGAAGGTGATCCGTATCTTGGTGTGCATCAAGGATGCCATTAATGAGTTTAAACTCCAGCTCCATCCACGGGCTGTCATATCGGTGCGTCTGTCCGGTAACGTATTGCCGGATAACAAAGTGATCCGTGCCTTGGCTTTTCTTTTTCTTTATTTTATGCTGGTTATCATAGGGGTGATATTCCTTACGTTGACCGGACTGGATATGGATACGGCTTTCGGCAGCAGCATCACGGCACTCAGCAACGTAGGGCCGGGTATGGGAACGACCGGCCCCTCTGCCAATTTTGCAGAAGTCTCGTATATGGGAAAATGGTTGCTTAGCTTTCTTATGCTGGTGGGACGTCTGGAAATATTTACGGTACTTTTCTTGTTCTTGCCCGATTTCTGGAAACAGAAAGTATAAAAGTATTTGTTGTGAAGCGCTTTATTTGCGATTCATTGCTATGAGCGATTGAATGAAGTGGATGATATTTTTGTTCTTTTTCCACTTCCGGGGAGAATCGGTAAAGGCTAGGGAGGTATTGCTGCGCGACGTATATACCAGCGTATAGGCTTGTTCGTTTTTATACATCTCTTCCCACAGCGCAAAGTCTATATTACATCTGGTTCGGCTGTTCCACTTGTTCTTTTTCTTTTCGTTGAAGATTCTTTCTACCGGGAAACTTCGTTGTTTTCCTGAGGGTAAGACAACGTGGAGTGAATCTATGAGCAACGGATTTTTTGTGGAACAGGTAGAAAGTAATGCTACGGAATCTTGAGAATCCAGATAGGTGAAGTCGTAATTCAAAGTTGCCTTGGATGTGTTTTCCTTGGCGCTTTCCATATCTGTGGGAAAGATGAAGTACAACATTCCTTTTTCATGAACGTTTTGAGTAAAATATTTGTTGTAGTTCTGTGCTGACAGTCCGGTTATACAAAAAAGCGCGGCTATGAGAAATGATAATGTTTTCATGAAGACAGGTATATAAAATGCGCTCCCGATGATTCGGAAGCGCAATAGAATGGGATAACGGATTATTCTCCGTAAACAATTGTTTTGTAAGTAGCGAAGATACCCAGTATAGAGTTCTTCTTGCTGTCGATATGGCTGATCTTCTTGATACCTGCAGAACGGGCAGCAGTCTGGATAGAAGCATCGCCGCTAGCGATGATACCCAGGATGTTGCTTGCTGAAGAAGTACCTACTTTGGAGCCTAAAGAGTTACCTGTTACAGCTTCGCCTGAAGTAACATTTGTGTAAAGACCACCCATACCGGCAGGTGTGCTAACAACTGCACAGCTTGCAAATGCCATAGCACAAGCAGCTACGAAAGACAGTTTCATTACCTTTTTCATTGTGATAAAAGTATTAGTTATTCCTATAAACCCTTCTAATTTGGAATGTATTTTTATTATAGATGTGAGAAGACGATAAGGATTTGTTACGTACATATTCCCCTCGCCCTGTTCGCTGGGAACAAGCGGTAAAAGAATAGGTATCGTAATATCTCTTCATAATTTTTCTTGTTTCTTTTTACGTTTTTATTCTCCCAAAAATGATGCTCTCTTTATAAGAGATAATATTTTTGATAGGCAAATGTATACAAAATCTTGATAATAACAAATAAAAAAGCTTATTAAATTAAAAAATCTCACAAAACATGCGTATAATTTTTCATCATAATTGTAATGTTCTATTACGTATATAGCTAATAATTAATGTGATGAAATAAAAATATTATCTCTTATAAAGAGATGTATAATTGGTAATAATGTTTAATTTTTTATGGGATGGGATTGAAAATAATTTTTATTCAAAGCTTTTTTGTCAGGAGAAGAGAATAAAATATTGATTACTGGAGAAAAAGAATTGTTGTATGACATGGAATTCCTCATACACGATCCTTCCAAATAGATACATTGGAGTTCCGCTTAAATAATACAGTTAATATGAAGAAGTTTTTTATTCCGATGGCTTGTGTGATGCTCATGGCTACATCGTGTAGGACAAGTTACAAGACCGCTGCGATGCGCAATGTAAAAGCTCCTCTTGTAAGTTCCACAACAGCTGAATTGGAGGTGTCGAACAAAAAGATTGTTTATACCTATATCCCTTCTGCTTCGGTTCGTAGGGGCGGCTTTCAGAATTGTATAAACACGGCTGTGCGCGAGGCTTTGGCGGCTAACGGAAACGGTGATGTGTTGGTTGAGACGCAAAATGCTGTTATTGAACGCAAAGGACTTATAGGAGGAAGAAAGATAAAATCGGTTACCGTGACGGGATTTCCTGCTTTCTACAAGAATTTCAAGAGTGTAGATGCCCAGATATTAAGAAAAGCCATAGAAAACAACGGTATTCCTGCTGAAGCGGCTACTGTGCAAGAACGAAGCGGTTTTAAATTATTTGGACGGTAACTGACCGGACCGAAATTCAGTTTCGGTTATTATCAAGAAAAAGCGATTGGACGAATAACTCCCGATATACACCTTATAGGGAATATCGGGAGTTATTTTCGTATGTAATGGAATTATTTCTGATCGTAAGCGTGTTTGGGATAGTCGATGGTATAGTGCAATCCCCGGCTTTCTTTTCGCTCGATAGCCTGTCGGGTGATCAGATAACCTACGTTGATCATGTTGCGTAATTCGCAAATATCTCGGGTGGCTTTCACGCGCTTGAACAATTCTTCCGTCTCTTCGTAGAGCAGGTCCAGGCGGGTCCAGGCCCGTTTCAGTCGGAGATCGCTACGTACGATGCCTACATAATTACTCATTATCTGGCCCACTTCCTTCATGTCTTGGGCGATGAGCACTTTTTCTTCGTTACTCAATGTGCCTTCGTCGTTCCATTCCGGTATTCGGTCGTTGAATGTATAATTGTCGATCACCTCGATGCTGTGTCTGGCAGCGGCATCGGCATATACCACCGCCTCGATGAGCGAGTTGCTGGCCAAACGGTTACCGCCGTGCAGACCGGTGCAGGAGCATTCGCCTACGGCATAAAGCCGGTTGATGCTGGACCGGGCATTCAAATCCACTTTGATACCGCCACACATGTAATGGGCACAAGGCACCACGGGAATGTATTGGCGGGTGATGTCGATTCCTATGCTCAGGCATTTGGCATAGATATTGGGGAAATGATGTTTGGTTTCTTCAGGGTCTTTGTGCGTGACGTCCAGACAGACGTGATCCAGTCCGTGTATTTTCATTTCCTTGTCGATGGCTCGGGCCACGATGTCTCGCGGAGCCAGGCTCAGGCGTTTGTCGTATTTCTGCATGAATTCCTCGCCGTTGGGTAGCCGCAGGATACCGCCGTAGCCGCGCATGGCCTCAGTGATAAGAAAAGCGGGATGCGTCTCTCCCGGCAGATAAAGCGCAGTAGGATGAAACTGTACGAACTCCATGTCCTTTACCGTACCTTTGGCCCGGTACACCATGGCGATGCCGTCGCCCGTTGCTATATTCGGATTGGTGGTCGTGGCATATACGGCCCCCGTTCCTCCTGTTGCTATCAGAGTGACTTTGGACAGGAAGGTATCTATTTTTTTTGTGTCGGGATCCAGGATATAGGCACCGTAACATTCGATATCGGGGGTGCGCCTTGTCACCTCGATGCCCAGGTGATGCTGTGTGATGATTTCTACGGCAAAATGATTTTCCAACACGGTAATGCGCGGGTCTTTGCGTACGGCCTCCATCAGTCCGCGCTGGATTTCGAATCCCGTGTCATCGGCATGGTGCAGGATGCGGAATTCGGAATGTCCTCCTTCGCGATGCAGGTCGAAGTCACCTTTCTCCGTCTTGTCGAAGTTCACTCCCCACCGTACCAGTTCTCTGATGCCTTCCGGGGCTTGTTTTACCACCTGCGCCACGGCTTCGGGATCGCTGATATAATCGCCTGCCACCATGGTGTCGTGGATATGTTTCTCGAAGTTGTCCACTTCAAGGTTGGTAACGGAGGCTATGCCGCCTTGTGCCTTGGCTGTATTGGCTTCGTCCAGGGTGGTTTTGCATACCAGTGCAACCTTCCCCTTGCCGGCGCGGGCCACTTTCAGGGCGTAGCTCATACCGGCCACTCCCGATCCGATGATTAAAAAATCAAATTTCCGTATCATCCTTATTCGTTTTTAGTCGTACAAAACTACGTAAAAACTCAATTAGTTGTTCTCTTGCGACGGGATTTATTGATTTTTTTGCTAACTTGCGTCCAAAAATCAGAAGATGATTCGAACGTTTCATGCCAAAGTGGATAAAGCGGTATTGGTGGGAGGATTGTTGCCCGGCACGGTATTGACCGTATGTTTCTTTTGGGTCAGAATGCCTCTGCCTGCTTTGTTTTTTATGCTGCTGATGATTGGAGCGGTGGAGCGTCTTATTCATACTTCCTATATTCTGGACGACGACGGTCGTCTGATTATTCACAAAGGCAGGTTCAGCCGCTCCCGGGTGTTGCGTGTCGTGGAAATAAGCAAGGTGGAACTTCATCGTGTACCGGCTTTTTTCTGGTTGTTGAAGCGCGAGGACGTGGTGCTTGTTACCGGTTCCGACGGGAAAGAGTGGATTTTGTCGCCTTTGGCTGCCGCTGAATTCTGCCACGTACTTTTAAAAAAGAAAGAAGAACTGTCATGTACACTTCCGAAAGACTGAAGAGAGGATCGGTGAAGACCGGCTTCGGACTCCTTGCATTGTGTTTCATTTTGTCTTTATCGTTTACGGCCTGTGGTCGCCACGGAGCGCCTCAGGTTACTGCCGTTGGCTCGGTGCCCGATGCCGCCGAGATCGGCCGGTTGGCTGTAGAAGACATACCGGTGCCTCCGGTCAAGAAAGAAGAAACTTATACGTATCGTCCCGCCGTGCATACTACCGAATGGCCGGGCTGTCTGCAATATGCTATCGACAGTCTGCTTCACGACGATCTGTTCCGTTCCACACAGGTTGGTTTGTGTGTTTACGATCTTACGGCCGATTCCATGCTTTTTGCCTACAACCATCGACAACGGTTGCGTCCGGCTTCCACCGAGAAAGTGATTACCGCCGTTTCGGCCTTGGCCTTGCTGGGAGGCGATTATTCGTTCCGCACCCGTCTGTGTATGACGGGTATGATCCGCGATTCCGTGCTTTGCGGCGATATATATGCTGTCGGCGGTTTCGATCCCTGTTTCGACAGGGACGATATGAAAGCTTTTGTTTCGGGCCTGAAAGCCTTGGGGGTGGACTCCATTGCCGGATGTTTTTATGAAGATGTGTCGATGAAGGACACCCTGAAATGGGGGTGGGGATGGTGTTGGGATGATGACAACCCTACGCTCACTCCTTTATTATATAAGCAAAAAGATCGTTTCCGAGAGGCTTGGTTCGAATTGTTGGCCGAGCAGGGAATAAACACTTCCGGTCTTTACGGTCGGGGGATATGTCCCGAAGAGGCCCGTCCGGTAGTCACTCGCACGCATTCCATCGACCAAGTGTTGTTACGGATGATGAAAGACAGCGATAATCTCTATGCCGAAGCATTGTTTTATCCGCTTGCCGCCCGCAGCGGCAAGCGGTACGCCTCGCGCAAGGAAGCCGTACGGCAGATTCATACCCTGATCGAGCAGATGGGATTTCGGCCGGACGATTATCAGATAGCCGATGGCAGCGGACTTTCTCTTTATAACTATCTGACGCCTGAACTGGAAATGGCCTTTCTCCGGTACGCCTATCGCAACAAGGATATCTATAGTCATCTGCATCCCTCTCTGCCGACAGCCGGATGGGACGGAACGTTGGAAAAACGGATGAAGACCGGTCCGGCCAGTCTGAGTGTGCAGGCCAAGACCGGTACGGTGGAGGGCGTGAGTGCGCTGGCGGGTTATGCCACGGCATCCAACGGGCATGTGCTGGCGTTCAGCATCATGAACCAAGGGATTGTCAAGGCCCGCATGGGACGTGATTTTCAGGATAAGGTGTGCGCTTTGCTCTGCCGGTAGCAAATCTTCTTAAAAAGAAGCCGGGAACTTGTTGTTTTCGCGTTCCTTTTCTTATATTTGTGGAGAATATTAAAAAACGGAGGAGCTATGAAATATAAATTATTGGTTCTCGATGTTGACGGCACCCTCCTCAACGACGCGAAAGAAATAAGTAAGCGCACACTGGCCACTCTGCGCAAGGTGCAGCAGATGGGTGTACGCATCATGCTGGCATCGGGCCGGCCTACTTACGGATTGCTGCCTTTGGCCAAACAGCTGGAGTTGGGTACTTACGAAGGGTATATATTGTCTTACAACGGCGGGCAGATCATCAGCGCCAAAAACGGCGAAGTGCTTTTTGAAAAGCGCATCAGTCCCGAAATGTTGCCTTACTTGGAGAAAAAAGCCCGCAAGAGCGGATTTGCCATACTTACTTACGATGAAAACAGGGTGGTTTCCAACGACGCCGACAACGAGCACGTACGCTACGAAGCCGCTATCAACGGTATGGTGCCCGACCGGCAGGAGGACTTCTCCATCGCTATTGACTTCGCCCCGTGCAAGGTGATGCTGGTGAGCGACGACGAAGAGGCACTGGTGGCCTTGGAGGATCACTGGCGCCGGCGGTTGGCCGGTGTGATGGATGTGTTCCGTTCGGAGCCTCATTTCCTTGAGGTGGTGGGCTGCTCGGTGGACAAGGCCAACAGTCTGGCTGCGTTGATGAGCCAGTTGAATATCCAGACGGAGGAGGTCATGGCTATCGGCGACGGTGTGTGCGATGTTTCCATGTTGCAACTGGCCGGACTGGGAGTGGCTATGGGAAATGCGCCCGATTCCGTCAAACGCTGTGCCGACTACGTCACGCTGTCCAATGAGGAAGACGGTGTGGCCGTAGCCGTGGAGAAAGCCATTCTGGCCGAGGTCCGTATGACGGAGATTCCGCTCGATGCGCTGAATGCCCACTCCAAGTCCACTTTGATGGGGAATTTAGGTATTCAGTATACCTTTGCTTCCGAAGAACGTATTGAAGCCACCATGCCGGTGGATCACCGCAACCGGCAGCCTTTCGGCATCCTGCACGGAGGCGCCACGCTGGCTTTGGCCGAAACCGTGGCCGGATTGGGTTCGATGGTGGCCTGTCAGCCCGACGAGTTCGTGGTGGGGATGCAGGTGAGCGGCAACCACATATCATCGGCCCACGAGGGGGATACCGTGCGGGCTGTGGGCACTATTGTGCACAAAGGGCGTTCGTCGCATGTATGGAACGTTGATGTGTTCACCTCCACAGGTAAACTGGTGTCGTCCGTGCGGGTGGTCAACAGTGTGATGAAGCGTAGGTGATTTCAACAGCGGACGCAGATATATAGCGGTCCCCTCCGGTCGAACTGGCCGGAGGGGACCGTTGTGTTACGGGGCCGGTAAAGATATGTTCCTGTTTTGTTTCTTTGAACGGATATACATAAATAGATAAAAAGAATTGTCCGAAACATTTTCGGATCTTACGGAAAAACACTGCGGAGGAGGAGAGAAAAGAGGTTCCCTGTGCAATACGAATTGACACAGCGTCTTGATTTGTACCCATCAAGACGCTGTGTATGCAGATGAGAGTTTGATTTTTGAAAAACGTGTTTTGATCTTAAGTTTTGTGGCGGAGTAGAGCTGATTGCGTTGAGCCGGTGACTCTTTTTGCTGTGTCGCCGGCAATGTTTGTCTATTTCGGAAAATGTTACAATATATTCCGGTCCGGTACGTTATGAGGATATATGAATTTTTAGTTATGAGAAGTAAGATGCGTTATGTTTTTATGTTGGCTCTTTGGATGGGGCTGTCGGGACTGGGTGTTCAGGCCCAGAAATTAAGTTATTCGGTCACGGCGGGTTGGGGAGCCTCGCGGGCGGAAGATGTAAGTGCGTTTCATGCTTTCAATCTGGGAGCCAAGGCCGACTGGTATGCCTTTGGCGAGGATAAGTATTCGTTCGTGCAGGCCGGACTGCTCTTTGCATCGAAAGGTTGGAAAGACGACGTGTTCTCCATATCCGAGCCATTCAGTTGTACCCAGAAATGCCGCCTTTATTACCTGGAAGTGCCCGTGCATGTGGGCTATACCTTTTCGCTAGGCGAGCGTACTTCCTTGATAACCACCGTCGGTCCTTATGCGGCAGTGGGATTGGGAGGAAAGAACAAAGCATGGGATATAAAGTCGAAGCCTTTCAAAGACGGTGAATACAAACGTTTCGATTGCGGATTGGGAGCCGACGTGACGCTGGAATACAACCGGTTGCAGTTTGGAGTGGGAGCCAGTTTTGGATTGTTGCGCCAGACGACGGACAAATGGAGGATGATGGGCAAGCTCCGTCACCGTACGATACTCGTTTCATTGGGCTACCGGTTGCGCTGACGCAAAGCCGGAACAGCTGAGGCCCGTATAAAAAAGTTCCCTCCTGCGACAGGATTCGCAGGAGGGAACTTTTTTGTTTGTTATGGCGCCGGTCTTATACCAGATGGCCTATCCACTCGTCGCGGTCGCCCGGCAGTAAGTCGATTACCGGCACTTCGATCATCGTGTAACAGCCCGGTTGCTGGCGCATGCTGGCGCGTGCCACGCATACCAGTACCTGACCCGTCAGGGCCGGATTGTTGATGCGCATATTGAATTCCAGCAACTGGTTCTGTGTGCGGCCCGATACGCCTTTGCGCGTCAGGTTCACGCCGTGGCCCATGTCCAGAAGGTCGTCCACACACGGCACCTGTACCACGTGGGTCTCGTCGTTCACGAAGTAAGCGTCGGCCTTGATGGCGGCTGCCACCTTGTCGAATTCATACCCTTCTTTCACTTCGATGTACACCATGCGGCGGTGTATGCCGGTACCGGTGGGGATGGTCATGGAAAGAGCGGCTTTCACCCCTTCGACGGCTTTCACGGCCACCGTATGGCCCATGCTCATACCCGGACCGAAGTTGGTGTAAGTGATGCCCTTGGGGGCGATGGCCTCCATGAGCGTGCGCACCACCGAGTCGCTGCCCGGATCCCAGCCCGCCGAGATGATGGAAACGGCTCCTCCGGCACGGGCGCTTTCGTCGAGCGAGCGGCGCAGGGCGGGAATCTGCGTGTGGATGTCGAAGCTGTCCACGGTGTTGATGCCCAGGGCCAGTATCTCTTTGGCATACTGCTCTACGCTGCGGGTGGGGGTGGCCAGGATGGCTACATCCACGTCCTTCAGTTCGCGGATATCCTTCACCACATCGTATTTCTCCAGTTCTTCGGGGCGGTTCTCGGCTCCGTTGCGGCGCACGATGCCGGCTATTTCAAAATCCGTTGCGGCCTCCAGGGCTTGCAGGGTATAGTGCCCGATATTGCCGTAACCCACTACGGCGGCTCTGATCTTTTTCATGTTGTCTTTTTGTTTAAGTATTCTTAGTTCTGCTTGCAAAAGTAGCTAAAAAAGTTCTTTTTGACAAGAAAAGAAACAAATTACTTACATTTCGTTACTGAACATCGGATCCCAGGCCGGCAGGCGGACCGGTTTCTGTTTCAGTAGTGCCAGCACGCTGTCCGGGCAATATTTGCGGTGAGCCACCACGCGGAACATGTATTCGTTGAACCAGTCGTCCGTCATAATCAGATGACCGTGATGGCCATAGGTAGCTCCCCAGCTGTTTTCCACCTTCCATTTTTTCGGTTGTCCCTGTTCGTCCAGATCCACAGCCATGAGTGTCATGGCGTGTGTGCTGCCGCTGTCGAAACTTTGTATGCGCTGTTTTTTGTTCATGCCGAAAGTGGTGCCGAACAGACTGCCGTAGTCGTAATTGTTGAGGTCGAGCATACCGTTTTCCCGGTTCAGGTGTTTGCCTACATCGCAGCTGAAATACATCATGGTGCTGTCTTTCAGACTGGCAATGGCGATGGCTTTCAGTTCTTCTATCGGCAGGTTCAGATACACCCAGTTATGACCGTCGTATGTGTGGCGGTCGTAGTCGATTTCATACACTTGGTGGAACGGGCGCGACGGGTCGTTCATCAGCATCACATAGTTGGCATTCAGGTCTTCGCCGCCGCATACTTCCTGATAGAACGATTGCGGGGTGTAGGTCTTAGGTTCCGACAGTGCTTTCCCGTTGGCTTTGGGAGCCCAGGTGAATGTGGCCGGCGGTTGTCCGTAGCCCATGACGAGCATCCGGTAAATGGTTTTCAGCATGTCCACTTTCCGGCGCTCCAGTTCCTTTTGCGAAGCGCCCTTTTCGCTTTGTTCGCGCAGTTGCAAACCGAATTCGCGCAATTTGCGTTTCATCAGCGAAGTCAGTTCGCTGGTGTTATCGCTGTTGTATGTCTCGGCCATAGCTTCTTTGGGCACCAGTCCGTATTTTTGTACCAGATCCGAGATGCCGGTGAATTGTCCGCCGTCGCTCAGCGGGTTGCGGAAGAGCCATTCCACCATCTTGTCGTCCATCGGTTTTTTGCGGGTGTCGATGATGCCTTGCAGGAAAAGGTTACTCTTCTCCAGTTGATCATAGAAGAACAGGTATACGTGCGAGAAATGAAAGTTTTTCAGGTTGTTCTGTGCCATAACCCGGGCACGGATGACGTTGGTTCCCGTGAAGAGCCAGCAACGTCCGCTGCTCTTCTGATCGGTGATGCCGGAACTGTTCACCGAAGTGCTGAACCACGTGTCCGGGGTGGCCGTATTCTCCTGATTCAGTGCCAGCTTTTTTAATGAATTGGCGCTGATGGCATTGCGTAAGGCTTTATCGGCCGGTGTGTTTTCGTAACTGCCCGAGATGGTTTTCAGCACCTCGGGGGTAAGAGCTTCCTGTGCCTGCAAGGAGGAAGCGGCCAGCAACAGGCTGAGACCTATTGAAGTTTTTTTCATGATAAGGTGTAGTTTTATTTTTGATATGGTTTTATGAATGCTTCTATTCGGTGAGAATCGTTTCGATGCGTTGCAGTTCTTCGTCGCAGAAAGGTGCCGAAGACCGGTATTTCAGGTTTTCGGACAATTGTTCGGTAGAGCTGGCACCCACGATGACACTTGTCACTTCCGAATGGTGTAATATCCAGCTCAGTGCCATGCGGGCCAGCGATTCGCCTCGCTCGGCGGCCAGTGCGTTGAGGCGTTCGATGCGTCGGAGTACTGCGGGGGAGAGGCTGTCTGTTTTCAGAAAGCGGTTCTCCGTCATGCGCGAACCGTCCGGGATGCCGTGCAGATAGCGGTCGGTGAGCAGACCTTGTGCCAGGGGAGAGAAAGAAATGAACCCGCTGCCGTTCCGGTGGGCCGCTTGCAGGATACCCTCTTTCTTGGGGGCTTGGTCGAACAGGTTGAGCCGACCCTGATAAAGCAGGCAGGGGGTGTGCTGTTCGTGTAGGTAACGGAAAGCCTGTTCGGCAGCCGGTAGAGGCCAACGGGAAATGCCGATGTAGAGGGCCTTTCCCTGACGGACGATGTCCGTGAGGGCCTGAAGCGTTTCTTCCAGCGGCGTGTCGGGGTCGTAGCGGTGACAATAAAACACATCCACGTAGTCCGTCCGCATGCGTTTCAGGCTTTGGTCGAGGCTGGCCGTCAGATGCTTCCGGCTGGCCCACGAACCGTAAGGGCCGGGCCACATATCATAGGCGGCTTTGGTGGCTATGAAGAGTTCGTCGCGGTAGGGTGCGAAACTGTCGCGCATCAGTCGACCGAAAAATTTCTCTGCCGCGCCTTCGGGAGGTCCGTAATTATTGGCCAGGTCGAAATGCGTGATGCCGTGGTCGAAAGCGTAATGGGCAATAGACCGCGCCGTGTCCTGCGGGCGGTTGTCGCCGAAATTGTGCCACAGACCCAGGGACAATTCGGGAAGGAGCACACCGCTCCGTCCGCATCGTCGGTAACGCATGCCGCTGGTATACCTCTCTGAAGAGGCTTGATAAGGAAAGTCGATAGGTGTCATATAGCGTATGATCAGGGATTACGATTCAAAGATACGCCATAATCTGCGTATTTCCGTCGTGCAAGTCTATGTTTTTATCAAAAAAAGAGCCGCACGGTGTCTGTGCGGCTCTTGATGATAAGTTGCATAAAGGAAGTTTGTCAGGGTAGCTGTACCTTAAAACTGTGACTTTCTTTTTCGGTTTCTACGGTAAGAACGTATGTGTTTTTGGTCAACGTACCGATTTTCAGTGTATTCCCCCGACGGGTTTCTTTTACCGTCTTTCCTTTGGTATTGATCAGCCGTATTTTTCGGATGGGGGTTGGGGCTGTCACGTGAATCAGGCCGCTGTCTACGCGATACGTGATTTCCGAATTTGCGTCGGGGGTTTCAATGTCCGTGGCTTCCTCGTAAGAGATGATTTTGAACAGGTAGCTGTCCTTGCGGGCTTCGTTGCCGGGTTGCATCCGGTTGTCCTCTACCGTCCAGAATTTGGTTCCGCTCTCTCCGGCATTCTGAATGGAGAACAGACCGCCCATCTCCGTGAGAACATACGTGTTCCAGTCGTCGCTGTAAGCATTGACGCCGAAGTTGCCGAGCTCATTTATATACCGCCCGTCTTTGTGACTGGTCAGTTTATATCGTCCGGTGCTTTCTACCGGAGTGAATTTCCATAATTGCTGGTCGCGGGACAGCGGACTTCTTTTCTTAAACACGGGGGCTCCTCCTCTTCCGCCCGGATTGCCGTTGGTGAGATATTGGTCGCCCCACATGATGTAGTAGCGCGTGCCTTCCACGATTGACGGATGGGTCTCGGCTTTTCCTACGGGAATAATCTCGAAAATGAAGTTACCCGACTTGATCGTGTTCGCAGTACCCTGCTGGATACGTGTTCCGTTGCTGCTCCAGAATTTGTTACCGGCCGATCCGGCGTTCTGGATGGCATACTTGCCGTTCATACGGTAAATGTTGTAGGAATGCCAGGACGCGTCGTAGGGATTGGTAGTCTTATTGGCCCAGAAACTACCGTTTTCGTTGATGTAGCGTCCGTCTTGTGCGTTGACGATCTTGTAGCGCTCGGTTTCCGCATCCAACGAAATGATCCATTCCTGCCGTTGCGGGTTTATATCGTCCACATTGGTTTCGAATACGGGATAGTCGCCCGTTCTGTCGGGATTGGCATTCTTGTCGGTCAGATACTTGCCGTTGTATTTGATGTAATAACGTCCTTCTTCCAGCAGTTCGGCAGGGAATATGTCGAGCATGTAGTCGAATTTTTGTTTGTAGGCACGTACCAGGCTGGAGGTATGCTTTTTGAGGAACGGAACCACGACCTCGCCGGCTACCGTCGGATTCGGTTTTTTGATAGACCCTTCGAAGTTGCGGGAGATGATGGCCTTTTGGGCAATTTCCAGTTCCTTCAGTTCCTGGTAAAGCTGTACGAATGATTCTTTGTTTTCCTGAGCCAAGGCGTGGTAAAGTCCCATGATTTTCTGACCGCGCTGCCCCAGTATTTTCATGACTTGCAGCCAGGGAGTGATTTCGGCGATAAGTTCCGGTTCCGAACTACTGCCTAATAATTCATCGGCTGTTGCAATCAACGTATCGAATTGGAGGGTCATTTTTTCCACGGCTTCTTTGTTATAGCCGTTTTCCATTTCGGTGGCGAAAATGTCGGCTGCTGCCCGGAACGTGGCCGATTCACCGGAACGGCGCAGACCGTGGCCGGTGGGACCCAAATCTATATTGTTCTCACAGAACACATGAAAGGCTTTTTCATGTTCCGGCATCAGGTAGCGGATGGCACGCAGCCAGGAAGAGTTGGCATCGTAGGCAGTCATGTTCCATGTGTAGTCGGCAATACTGTAGAGCGACACCTTGGATGCTTCGGCATATTCCATCGGATTGCTGGTGAAACCGCTTAGCTGGGAAGCGATGTTCGTGTCGTTGCCATAGGTAGGACCCATTAGAAGCCGGTCGATGCAATAGTCGTTTACGGGGTAGTTCAGCCAGATGTATGCTTTGCGTCGGATTTGGGCATTGATCCAGTCCATGTCGCTTTTGTTGATCATATCCACCACGCTGTTTCCCGTCCACATAATTCGTACGTCGGCGTCCATGCGGGTACCGAGTGTGGTCAGGTAGTCGCCGCTGGTCCATCCCTTATTATATTGTGTGGGACAAAGGATAAGCGGTGCCACGTCGGTGTGCTTGTGGGTAAATTCCGCGTTGATGTAATTCATCAGTTGTGCCTGCTTGATGCCGCTGGATCCTTCGCCGGAAATATCGTCGAAGAAGACGGCAAAGGTGCGTACTCCCAGTTGGTACATGGTTTCCAGTTTACGAACGATGTTGAGGCTGTCGGTGCGATTCCACTTTATATCGTTGCCCGGATGGATGGCCCATACGAATTGTACTTTGTTCTTGTGGGCGGCCTCTACCAGTTCGCCTAGTTTGGCAGCCTCCGCAGCCGGGTAGTTTTCGCGCCATCTGCTTCGGTGATACGGATCGTCTTTAGGGCCGTAGATATAAATGTTCATCTTGTTGCGGCCGTAGAACTCGAATTGGCGAACGCGGTCGGTCTGGCTCCAGGGATTACCGTAAAAGCCTTCCACGACGCCACGGTCGGATACATCGGGGTAGTCCGTCACGGTGACACTCATCACTTCAGGCTGGGAAGCGATTTGCAGATAGGTCTGTACGCCGTAAAAAGTTCCGCGTTCGTCGTTTCCGGCAATGACTACCTGTTGGGGTTCTACCTTCAGATAATATCCTTCTTCTTTCGACGGGATCTGGGCTTCATAGGCCGAAACAGCTTTGTCGCCTCGTTCGCCGATGATTATTTTTACAGGACCGTTACCGATAGACAGGGTGGATTTCAATAAGGCTACGGCATCCGTGTCGGCCTCTTGTTCGCCCGTCAACGTATATGACACGGTGCGGTCGAAAGCTTTGTCGCCCCATGTGACGGACTGGGGCAGGGGAGATACGGTGACGGTCTGTGCCCGAAGTGATGCAATGCCGCAAAGACAAAACGCAAGCACGAAAGTCAGTAGGCTTGTTTTCATACGTTAAGTAATTTTTTGGAATAGGGTTAATAGTATTTTTTACAAATGTAGCTTTTGTTTCGGAATACGCCCAAATTTTACAGGTAAAAAGCAACTTTTTTCTGTTTTTTCCTTCTGAAAAACAGCAATCCCCCGCTTTTTTCATCGAAAAGGAAGAAAAAGCGGGGGATTATTGTCAGGGAGTAAAAAAGTATACTTGTGTTACTTGATGTATTCTGCCCAGTCGGTCAGGCGCATATCTCCTTTGCGCTGGAAAGTGTCGTGCATGGCAAATGCAGCCGACAGGCAATGGTGCGTATGTCCTTTGTGCTTGGCGGCGTATGCCAGATAGTCGCGTAACATCGGTTGGTAGTCGGGATGAGCCACTTTAATCAGCTCTTCGGCTTTTTCCATAGAGCATTTGCCGCGAAGGTCGGCTACGCCGTATTCCGTGATGACGGCGTCCACGAAATGACTGGTATGATCGATGTGCGAGCAGAAGGGCACGATGCTGCTGATGGCTCCTCCCTTTGTTGTGGAACCGCAGGTGAAGATACTCAGATAAGCGTTGTTCGTGAAATCGGCCGATCCTCCGATACCGTTCATCATCTTCGTACCGCAGATCTTGGTTGAGTTCACGTGACCGTAAATGTCTACTTCGATAGCCGTGTTCAGAGAGCATACGCCGATGCGGGCGATAACTTCGGGGCAGTTGGATATTTCGGAAGGCCGTAGCACCAGTTTATCCTTAAAGAAATCCATATCGTTGTAGATGCCTTGCAAGCATTCGTTGGTGACGGTAAGCGAGCAGGCCGAAGCCGTCAGCACACGTCCTTCGCGCATCAGTTGTACCGGTGCGTCCTGGAGCACTTCGGTATAGATATTGAAATTAGGGACGTCGGGGCAACGGCCTAATGCGCCCAATACGGCATTTGCACCGCTGCCTACGCCGCTTTGCAGGTTCAGGAAGGAAGGAGGAATCTTTCCGCTTCTTAAATTGGCAAGCAGGAAGTCGGCCACGTTTTGTCCGATCTGCGTCGTGATGGCGTCTGCCTCCTTGAAAGCACGGGCTTCATCGGGTATATTGCATTCTACAACGCCCATAATCCGATTCGCCTCTACTTCGATATACGGTTTGCCGATGCGGTCATTGGCTTTCATGATCATAATCGGTTTGCGGTAGGGATGGTCCTCGATTTCATATACATCGTGGATGCCCATACAGTTTTTGCTGTGGAAAGCGTTCAGTTCGATGAGGATGCCTTTTTGAGCCAGTCGGCAGACGGTCGGACTGATGCCGCCGGCGGCTGTCAGATAGATGCGGGCTTTGTCGCCTACGCGTTCTACTTCGCAAGCTTCGATAACGGCCCAATCTACTTGTCCCAAGTAGCCCTGGCGGATTTGGGTTGCCATATTCGACAAGTTCAAATCGGAATAGGACAATTCGTTGTTGTTCACATGTTTGCGAAAATCCGAGTTGGTTGTATAAGGTGTTCTAAACCGAATGGCTTGTGCGTTGGCAAGCGCTCCGTCACAGCTTTGACCGGTAGAAGCTCCGGTGAAGATATTTATTTTGAATTCGTTTCCGGCTGCGTGTTCGGATTCCGCAATTTTAGCTATTTCAGCCGGAATGCTTTTGGGGGCACCTGCCGGTGTGAATCCACTCAGACCGATGGTATCTCCATTTTTTACGAGCGAGGCTGCCTCGGCAGCAGTAATTCTTTTAAATTCCATGGGATCAGAAGATTTATACGGTTTCTTACTCTTTATTTAAAATTGGGGCAAAGGTATATAATTTTTTTGAAAAGGGTTGTGAAACCGCATAAAAACATGATTTTTCCTTTTTCAAGGAGGGGGCGTTCTCTTTTTTCGGAGACGGAGTGTTGTTTTTTTCTGCTCGGATTCGGCTGAAGAACTTGAGATTTGCGGTTGTACGGCAAGGGATGAAGAGGTGAAGTAAGGCAGCGGATCCGATTACCGTTAGTGTTTTTTAACAACTCCGGCAAAACTCTTTCCGTGCTTTACCTCTTTCATATCATGTTTGTCTGATTGAAAATGGCTATCTTTGCAGCCAAAATCAAATGGTGATGAAAAAGCTCCTGATAGAGACCTACGGATGCCAGATGAATGTGGCTGACAGCGAGGTGGTGGCTTCCGTGATGGGAGTAGCCGGGTATGAAGTGTGCGACGATCTGGATGAGGCGGATGCCGTATTCCTGAATACCTGTTCGGTGCGTGATAATGCCGAACAGAAGATTATTAATCGTCTGGAATTTTTTCAAGCCTTGCGCAAGAAAGGGCGTCGTCTTATCGTGGGCGTATTGGGCTGTATGGCGGAGCGGGTGAAAGAGAAACTTATCGAAGACTATCATGCCGATATAGTGGTAGGGCCTGATGCGTACTTGTCGTTGCCCGATCTGATCGGACAGGTGGAATTGGGGCATAAGGCCATTAATGTAGAGTTGTCCACCACGGAAACGTATCGGGATGTGGTGCCGCAACGCATCTGCGGAAACCGGATTTCGGGATTTGTGAGCATTATGCGCGGTTGTGATAATTTCTGTCATTATTGCATCGTCCCTTATACGCGAGGGCGGGAGCGGAGCCGTGATGTGGAAAGTATATTAAAAGAAGTGCATGACCTGGAAAGCCGGGGATATAAAGAGGTAACCTTACTGGGACAGAACGTGAACTCGTATCATTGGGTGACGACCGGCGAAGGCGGTTCCGATGTCACTTTTCCCGAGTTGTTGAGACGGGTGGCACGGGCTGTGCCCGCCATGCGGGTGCGGTTCACGACCTCGCATCCTAAAGACATGAGCGACGAAACGTTGCATGTCATAGCCGAAGAGCCGAATGTATGTCGTCATATTCATCTGCCGGTGCAGAGCGGGAGCGACCGGATTCTTGCACTGATGAACCGCAAATATACCCGGGAATGGTACATGGACCGGGTGCGGGCCATCCGTCGTATTCTGCCCGATTGCGGTTTGTCGACCGATATTTTTGCCGGTTACAGCTCCGAGACGGAAGAGGATCACCGGCAGTCGCTTTCTCTTATGCGGGAATGCGCTTACGACAGCGCGTTCATGTTTAAATATTCCGAGCGCCCCGGGACGTATGCTTCCCGCCATTTGCCCGATGATATTGATGAAGAAACCAAAATTCGGCGGTTGAATGAACTGATAGCCTTGCAGAACGAATTGTCGGCTGAGAGTAACCGTCGTCAGATCGGCCTTACGTGTGAGGTATTGGTAGAGGGCGTCAGCAAACGCTCCAAAGAGCAGTTGTACGGTCGCACGGAGCAGAACAAAGTGGTGGTTTTCGATCGGAAAAATCACCGGATCGGAGAATTTGTCCGTGTGCGGATAACGGATTCCTCGTCGGCTACGCTGAAAGGAGAAGTCTGCGACGATGAGAAATAAGATTGTTAAAGCCTGTTAAATTTATACGATACCGAGGCTTTTTGACTTATTTTTGCAGGATACGCCTCTTTAATTGTCTGAAATAAATTCGAATCCGAACAGGGAAAATGGGAAAGCGGAAGACTAAAAATTTTACAGGGATGCAATTGTTCACTTCCTGTATCAGCACTACGCTGGTGCTGGTGTTGCTAGGTTTGGTGGTGTTTTGCGTCCTTACGGCCAAACGTTTGTCCGATTCCGTACGGGAACAACTTTCGGTAACGGTTCTGTTGACGGACAATGCCGGAGAGGGTGATGCCGGACGTTTGGAAACCCTGTTGCGTACGGAGCGTTTTGTGAACAACATGGTATATGTCTCCAAAGAGCAGGCCCTGAAGGAACAGGTGGCCGCTATGGGGAGCGATCCTTCCGAATTTCTGGGTTCGAATCCTTTTTCGGCTTCGTTTGAGTTGCAGATGAATGCCGATTATGCCAATACCGACAGTTTGTGCTGGATCACACAAAAGTTAAAGGCCAACCCCATGGTGGCGGATGTTTTTTACCAAAAAGACTTGATTGATAACTTGAATGCCAACTTGCAAAAGGTAAGCCTTGTTTTGCTGGTGCTGGCAGGACTTCTGATGTTTGTCTCTTTTGTTCTTATCAACAATACGGTCCGTCTGAGCATTTATTCACGGCGTTTTCTCATTCATACGATGAAGCTGGTGGGGGCCAGTTGGAGTTTTATTCGTCGTCCGTTCCTGTTGCGTTGTTTTTGGATCGGTGTGGCCTCTGCCGCCCTGGCGGATGGAGTTTTGTTGGGGACGATTCACTGGCTGGTGCGTTATGACGCCGCTTTCAGCGAGTTGATTACGCCGGAAATAATTCTTCTGGTGTCTGCTTCCGTATGGGTTTGCGGTATTTTCATCACATTGGTATGTTCCTATTTCTCGGTGAACACCTATTTGAAGATGAAAGAAAACGATATGTACGAAATTTAGTGTAGAATCTTATAAGATAAATCTGTTATGGATAAAAGAAATTTTGCATTCGACAAAACGAATTTCATGCTGTTGGCTGTCGGCATGGTGATCATTGTTACCGGTTTTATTCTCATGTCCGGTGCCGGCAGTACGGAGACAGTTTTTAATCCCGACATCTTCAGCGTGCGTCGTATCAAGGTCGCTCCGGCGGTGTGTGTAGCCGGATTTGTTTTCATGATCTACGGCATCATGCACAAGCCGTCCGGTTCCTGCAATGACGCGGCAAAGGACTGCCGTGAAAGTGTGTCCGATGAAATAACCCGGGCGGATCAATCAAAGGAGGCATAGGGCGATGAGCGATTGGGAAGCTTTGCTGATGGGCCTGTTACAGGGGCTTACGGAATATTTGCCGGTGAGCAGCAGCGGGCATTTGACGATTGCCTCGCATTTGTTTGGTATCGATGGAGAGTCGAATCTTACGTTTACGATAGCTGTCCATGTGGCCACGGTGTGCAGTACGCTGGTGGTGCTTTGGAAGGAAATCGTGTGGATATTCAAAGGGCTGTTCGACTTCGGAAAGCCCGGTTTGAATGCCGAACAGCGTTATGCACTCAACATCCTCGTTTCCATGATTCCCGTAGGCATTGTGGGAGTCTTCTTTAAGGATACGGTCGAGGCCATCTTTGGGAGCGGTCTGTTGGTGGTAGGTTGTTGCTTGCTGGTAACGGCTCTTCTGCTCACTTTTTCCTATTACGCCAGACCGCAGGCGAAGAAGGAAATTTCTTTGCGCGATGCTTTTGTCATCGGATTGGCTCAGGCGGTGGCCGTGTTGCCCGGTGTGTCCCGTTCCGGTTCCACCATTGCCACCGGTCTGTTGTTGGGGAACGACAAAGCCCATCTGGCCCGGTTTTCTTTTCTGATGGTGATACCTCCCATTTTGGGTGAGGCTTTGCTCGATGTGATAAAGGGGGTGAAAGACGGGACTTCCGCAGCTGTAGGCGATATTTCGCTGAGCGCGCTGGTCGTAGGCTTTTTTGCCGCTTTTGTTTCGGGATGCCTAGCCTGCAAATGGATGATCAACCTGGTGAAGAAAGGCAAGCTGGTTTATTTTGCCGTTTATTGCGCACTGGTGGGAGCCATTCTTCTCGTATCTCATTTTTGTTAAATCGCTAAAAGATAAAATTTTGTGGACTTTATAGCCGGAGAGATTCTTTGTTTTGATAAACCTTACGGATGGACTTCGTTCGGGCTGGTGGCCAAGGTGCGTTACGCTTTATGTCGCAGACTGGGGGTGAAGAAGCTCAAGGTGGGGCATGCCGGTACGCTCGATCCGCTGGCCACCGGTGTATTGGTGGTGTGTACGGGGCGCGCCACAAAACGCATCGACGAGCTTCAGGCACATACGAAAGAGTATGTGGCTACGCTGAAACTCGGCGAGACCACTCCGTCTTTCGACCTGGAAAAACCGGTCGATGCCACGTACCCTACGGAACATATCACCCGTCCGCTGATAGAAGAGGTGCTTCGGCGTTTTACGGGGACTATCGAACAGATTCCCCCGGCCTTCTCGGCCTGTAAGGTGAACGGCGACCGGGCTTACGATCTGGCCCGTAAGGGGAAAGAAGTGAATCTGAAGCCCAAAACATTGGTTATCGACGAAATGGAACTGTTGCGTTGCGAACTGCCCGAGATAGACATCCGTGTGGTATGCAGCAAAGGTACATATATCCGGGCGTTGGCCCGCGACATCGGACAGGCTTTGCACAGCGGGGCACACCTGACGGCCTTACGCCGTACGAGGGTGGGCGACGTGCGGGTGGAAAATTGTCTGAAACTCGATGAGTTCCCTGCCTGGCTGGATTTGCAACCCGTTGCGGAACATACAACTAATTAAATACATATCATCAATATAGAACGGTCATAACATGAAACTGTCACAATTCAAATTCAAACTGCCCGACGAGCGTATCGCACTGTATCCCACGTTTCATCGCGACGAATCGCGCCTGATGGTGTTGCATAAGAAAAGCGGCGATATTGAACATCGCGAGCATTTCAAGGACATTTTAGACTATTTCGACGATAAAGATGTCTTCATCTTTAATGATACAAAGGTATTTCCGGCGCGTTTATACGGTAACAAAGAAAAGACCGGAGCCCGCATCGAGGTGTTTTTGTTGCGTGAGTTGAATGAGGAGTTCCGGTTATGGGATGTTTTGGTAGATCCCGCCCGTAAAATACGGATCGGTAATAAACTCTATTTCGGCGAGGACGATTCTATGGTGGCCGAAGTCATTGACAACACCACGTCGCGCGGACGTACGTTGCGTTTCCTCTACGACGGGCCGCACGACGAATTCAAAGCTGCGCTTTATGCTTTGGGCGAGGCACCCCTGCCCCGTTCGGTACGCCGCGATTCGGAGCCGGAGGATCTGGAGCGTTTCCAGTGCATTTTCGCCCGTAACGAGGGAGCCGTAACAGCGCCGACCTCGGGCTTGCATTTCTCCCGTAACCTGATGAAGCGGATGGAAATCAAGGGAGTGGAGTTTGCTTTCGTCACTATGCACTGCGGACTGGGTAACTTCCGTGAGATCGATGTGGAGGACCTGACCAAGCATAAGATGGATAGCGAAGAGATGTTTGTGGGAGCCGAAGCCTGTCGCATTGTGAATGCGGCCAAGGATTCCGGCCATAAAGTCTGCGCTGTGGGGACGACGGTGCAACGCACGATAGAAACGGCGGTGGGTACCGACGGGCATCTGAAAGAGTTTCAAGGCTGGACCAACAAGTTCATTTTCCCCCCGTATGAGTTCGGGGTGGCCAATGCGATGGTGGCGAATTTCTATTTGCCTTACAGCACGTTGCTGATGCTTACGGCGGCTTACGGCGGCTACGATCTGGTGATGCAGGCCTACAAAGAGGCGCTCAAAGAAGGATACCGTTTCGGTACGTACGGCGACGCCATGCTGATTCTCGACGATTGATGGAGCATATCATCTATTTGGGACTGGGCAGCAACGAGGGCGACAGAGAAGTCCTGATGCGCCGGGCCGTGGATTTATTACGGGAGCGGATCGGCACGGTGACGTGTCTTTCCGCTCTTTACGAAACGGAACCTTGGGGGTTTGTTTCGCCTCATCCGTTTCTGAATGCGGCGGTGGGGATACGCACGGCGCTGCAACCCCGCGAGGTATTGACGGCCACGCAGCAGATCGAGCGCGAACTGGGGCGTCGCCGCAAGAGCACGGCGGGAGGATATGCCGATCGTCCGATGGACATCGATCTGCTGTTGTTCGACGATTGTATTTTAGAAGCCGATTACGACCTGCCCGGCGAGACAGGCCCGGTTCATCTCTCGTTGCCCCATCCGTTGATGCACGAGCGGGCGTTTGTCTTGCTGCCGTTGGCCGACATCGCGCCGGATGCGGTTCATCCCGTGTTGCACCGTTCAGTCCGGTCTCTCCTTCAGGATTTGCAATCCCGAAGTGCGCCGTGAGTCGACGGCACGAAGGACACAAAACAAAAAGGTGTACACCCTTTTTTAAAAAGGTCTACACCAAACCATGGAAAGGTGTACATCAAATTTTGAAAAGGTGTACACATTTTTCTTTTTCCACGAGCGGAAAAGCCGACAGGAGCGCTCGTCGCCCGCAATTTTTCCCTACGGGAGAGCGTACCGTAATCTTGTTCCCGGAAAAGCGGTTCCGTCTGATCGGTGAATCGGGACCGAGCTATAATCATAATACGTCCTCAAAGGTTAAAATCTCTTAATAATAGAAACACTGTTTGTT
>CAJUDC010000028.1 GCA_910584955.1 uncultured Paraprevotella sp.
ATGCAAATAGGAATGACCGTCGTTTTTGTTTTCAAACAAGTCGCCTTGCAATTGCAGACCGATGTCGCGTCCGCCGCTGTTATGCTCGCCCACACGGTCGTTCATGCCTGCCAGTTTGTCTATCAACTGTGAATAGGCCCCGAATCCCACACTCCAGGGGTGCATGGGATTTTCGAAAGTGAAGGCCCGCTTGAATTGTCCGAATTTGACGGAAGCGAACCGATACCTGCACCATTCGGCCCAAGCATCTACGATGCGCGGCCCTTTCTCCTGAGCCGTACCCGACACGCCGTTCACTTCCATTTGCAGGTTGTATCGGACGTCCCATATCTTGCCTCCGGCATACAGCCGCACCAGGCGCAGGTCGAAATCCGTGTGGCTCTTTACCGTTGTGCTCAGATCACGGTCGCTGACCGAGGCTTTGCCGATGACGTAACCGCCCAGCGTGGTGTTCTGTTTGAAATCATCCTTCATGCGTTCGGCGGCGGCGCTCTGGGCGTGGAGGGTTCTCGGGCAAAGAAGGAATAGGAGGGGAGCCAGTAAAATTGTTTTTTTCATCCGATTCGGTTAAATAGGGTTACCATGTGCAAAATTACGTATTTATTTCCATTCTTTCAGCATGTGCCTTTCTTTTTCCGTATGTCCGACAGGGATTATTCGGTCGATAGCGATATAAAAACTCCCCTTTGTGCGGAGTTTGCCGACATAAGCGGCAGGCACAAAGGGGAGGAGGCAATCAAATTAAAAAAATAAAGGGGTTATTTGCTTTTCAGATAGGCGTCTACCGCCCGGCTCACCCGACGACCGTCGGCAATGGCACGTACGACCAGGCTGGCACCCGAAGCGGCATCGCCGGCTACGAAGACATTGTCGGCCAAAGGGGGCTGTTCGGGCTTCAGGAATCCCATAGCCAGTAGCACCATGTCGCATTCGATGATCTTTTTCCGACCGTTCAGCTTCATAATCGACCGTCCGCCCGCCGGATCCGGTTCCCAAACAACGCCCTCGACTTCCACGCCCGTAACGTGTCCGTCCTCTCCGATGAAGCGGTTGGAATTCAGCAACCACCGTCTTTCGCACCCTTCCTCATGCGACGAGGTGGTTTTCAATACGACCGGCCAGTTGGGCCAGGGGGTAGCCGGATTTTCGCCAACGGGAGGTTTCGGCATGATTTCGATCTGCATCACACTGACGCATTCCTGACGGTGTGCGGTGCCGATGCAATCGGAACCGGTATCGCCGCCACCGATGACGAGCACCCGCTTCCCTTTGGCGCTCACCCGCTCGTCGGGAGCGAAAGTCGCCCCGGCCAGCACGCGGTTCTGCTGCGACAGCATCTCCAGCGCCAGATGAATGCCTTTCAGTTCGCGGCCGGGAATGTTCAAGTCGCGGGCCACAGGAGTACCCGTAGCCACTACATACGCATCGTAGCCGGCCGGCAAGTGGGTTATATCTATATCACAGTTATACTGAAAGACGACGCCCTCCTGTTCCATCAGACGGATGCGGCGGTCTATCACGCTTTTGTTCAACTTGAAATTCGGTATGCCGTAGCGCAGCAAACCGCCGGCAGCCTCGTTCTTCTCCATCACCGTCACGGTGTATCCCTCCTGATTCAGCCGGTTGGCTGCGGCCAGTCCGGCAGGTCCCGAGCCGATCACGGCCACCCGCTTTCCGTTGCGTTCGGCCGGCGGGCAGGGCACGATGTAACTTTCCATGTAGGCCCGTTCGATGATGGCACATTCGTCTTCGCGGTTGGTGGTAGGGGCATGCTCGGTAAGGTTCAGTACGCACGACTTTTCGCACAGGGCCGGACACACACGTCCCGTAAATTCGGGGAAGTCGTTGGTCGATGCCAGTATCTTGTAGGCCAGTTCCCAATTGCCCTTGTACAATGCGTCGTTCCACTCCGGGCACTTATTACCCAGCGGACAGGCCCAATGACAGAACGGAACTCCGCAATCCATGCAGCGGCTGGCTTGTTCCTGGCGGTCTTTGGTATTGAGTGTCTGTTCCACTTCGCTGAAGTCCCGGATGCGATCCTGTACAACCCGGTAGCCTGCCTCTTTCCGGGGGATGGTTAAAAAAGCTTTTGGATTTCCCATCTTATGTCTTTTGTTATGTTGATCTTATACCTTATTATATATTAATAGTCTCGTTGCATCTCCGCAATCTTCTGTTGCAGCTTCTTCATCTGCTCTTCTTGCAGCACACGCTTGTATTCGATGGGGACTACCTGAATGAACTGCTCTACGTAGTGGTTCCAGTCGTCCAGCATCGTCCGTGCCAGCTTGGAGCCGGTGTAAAGCCAATGCTGGCGGATAAGCTCATGCAGCTCCTTGCGGTAACTACTTTCCTCCACCAGGCCCAGTTCCACCATGTCCATGTTGCAGAAGTAATCGAAGTTACCGTGTTGGTTCCATACATAGGCCACGCCTCCGCTCATACCTGCCGCGAAGTTGCGCCCCGTGTCTCCCAACACCACTACACGGCCTCCCGTCATATATTCGCAGCAATGGTCTCCGGCTCCTTCGATAACGGCGATGGCGCCCGAATTCCGTACGCCGAACCGCTCGCCGACGCGTCCGTTCACATACAGCTCACCCGAGGTGGCACCGTACAATCCCGTATTGCCGGCTATGATGTTATCCTCGGCCACGAAGTTGCAGCGTACCGGCGGTTGGATGGAGATACGACCGCCGCTCAGTCCTTTTCCGAAGTAGTCGTTGGCCTCGCCTTCCAGTTTAAAGTAGACGCCTTTCATCAGGAAAGCACCGAAACTCTGTCCGGCAGAACCTTTGAATTTGATATTGACGGTGGCATCGGCCAGTCCGTCAGAACCGTATTTCTTGGCGATGGCTCCCGAGAGCATGGTGCCTACAGCCCGGTCGGTGTTTTTGATGGCATAATCCAGATGTACCTCATGCCGGGTTTCGATGGCCTCTTGGGCATCGTTCAGTATATCCATGTCTTTTACTCCTTCGATCCGGGAAAACGGTCGTCCGTCGTAATGCGAGACTTTATCCGTTTCGGGATGATGCAACAGGCGGGTGAAGTCGAGGGTGGAAGCTTTTGAATCCGTTTCGGCCGGTTTTACTTCAATCAGATCGGTACGTCCGATAATATCCTCCAGTCGGGTAAAGCCCATCTCGGCCAGGTATTCCCGTACCTCCTGGGCCAGGAACCGGAAATAGTTGACTACATATTCGTAATGACCGCGAAATCTGGCTCTCAGTTCAGGGTTTTGTGTGGCCACTCCCACCGGGCAGGTGTTGGTGTTGCACTTACGCATCATGACGCAACCCAGCACAATCAGTGCCAGTGTACCGAACGCATATTCGTCGGCACCCAGCAAAGCCATGATGATGACGTCGCGACCGGTCTTCAATTGGCCGTCCACCTGCAGACGTACCTGTCCACGCAGACCGTTCAGGATCAGTGTCTGCTGTGTCTCGCTCAAACCGATTTCGGGAGAGATACCGGCAAAGCGCATCGACGAAGCGGGCGAGGCTCCCGTACCGCCTTCCGAACCGGAGATGACAATCAAATCGGCGTTAGCCTTGGCCACACCGGCAGCAATCGTACCTACACCGCTTTCTGCCACCAACTTGACGGAAACGGCTGCTGTCGGATTGATATTCTTGAGATCGAAAATCAGCTGGGCCAAATCCTCGATGGAATAGATGTCATGGTGAGGAGGAGGAGAGATCAGCGAGATACCCGGAATGGAGTTGCGCGTGCGGGCAATGATCTCATTCACCTTGAAACCGGGCAACTGGCCCCCTTCCCCCGGCTTGGCGCCTTGCGCTACCTTGATTTGTATCTCCTCGGCATTCACCAGGTATTCCGCCGTCACCCCGAAACGTCCCGAGGCCACTTGCTTGGTTTTGCTGTTCAGCGAAATGCCGTCTGCCGTTCCCTTGTAACGCGCACTGTCTTCGCCCCCTTCTCCGGTATTGCTTCGCGCTCCCAGTTTGTTCATGGCCAGTGCGAGAGCTTCGTGTGCCTCGATACTGATAGCTCCGAAACTCATGGCTCCCGTCACGAAGTGCTTCACAATGTTTTCCACCGGTTCCACATCGTCTATACCTATCGGCCGGGCCGCTTTCTTTACGGTAAAGTAATCGCGTATGAAGATTGGAGCCTCTTTTTCGTCCACCAAGCGGGTGAAATCTTTGTATTTTTTGTAGCTGTTAAGCCGGGTGGCAATCTGCAGGGTGGCGATGGTTTCGGGATTCCATGCGTGTAAGATACCGTCCTTTCGGAAAGCGAACAGACCGTTGTCCGGCAGGAAATCCGGTTTTTTCCGGTTTCGGCCGAATCCCGCTTCATGCAGGGCGACAGCGTCGCGGGCGATGTGCCGGAGACCGATGCCGCCGATGGTGGAGATCTCCGTACCGAAATATTTTCGCAGAAGAGCCTCGCTTAAACCGACGCTCTCGAATATTTTGGCTCCCCGATACGAACGGATCGTGGAAATACCCATTTTCGACATAATCTTGAATAGGCCCTTGCATACCGCCTTGATGTAGTTTTTCTCGGCTGTCTCGTAATTCTCCTGCACTTCTCCCTTGCCAACCAGATCGTCCAGTACGGCAAACGTCATGTAGGGGCAGATGGCCGAAGCGCCGTATCCCAGCAGCAGAGCGGCGTGCATGACTTCGCGTATCTCTCCGCTCTCTACGATCAAGGCGGTCTGTACGCGTTTCCCCACACTGATAAGGTGATGATGCACGGCACTGACGGCCAGCAACGACGGGATGGCCGCATGTGACGCATCGATGTCACGGTCGGAAAGAATGATATAGCTGATGCCGTTGTCCACATTCTCCTCGGCCTGCTTGCACAATTGCTCCAGAGCGGAACGCAGACCGCTTTCGCCTTTGTCCGTTTCGAACAGCATGGGAAGTTTGACGGTATTAAACCCTTTGTAGCGGAGGTTGCAGAGAATATCCAGTTGTGTGTTGTTCAGCACAGGGTGGGGCAGGCGTACCATCTTGCAGTTGCTTTCGTCTGGTGTCAGAATACCGGTCCCTACGGAGCCGATATATTCCGTCAGGCTCATGACGAGTTCCTCACGAATCGGATCAATGGCCGGATTGGTGACCTGCGCAAATTGCTGCCGAAAATAATTGAAGAAGAGCTGAGGACGGTCGGAAATGACGGCCAGCGGCGTATCGTTTCCCATCGCTGCGACAGGTTCCGCACCGTTGACACACATCGGGATGATGGTCTTTTCAATATCTTCTTTCCCGAATCCGAATATCAGCAGCTTGTCTGCATAATTCTCCACGCTGTTCACCACTTTACGTCCACTCTTCAGATTTTCCAGCTGGATACAGTTGGTCTTCAGCCATTCGCGGTAGGGATGAGCCGTTGCCAGTTGCTCTTTTAACTCTCCGTCGTAGTAGATTTTTCCTTCCTGCGTATCGATCAAAAGAATCTTTCCGGGTTGCAGCCGTCCTTTCTGAGCAATCTCATCCGGCTCAAAGTCGATCACTCCCACTTCGCTGGCCACAACCATCATGCCTTTGGTGGTAATGGTGTAGCGTGAGGGACGCAGGCCGTTGCGGTCGAGCATGCCGCCGGCATACCGCCCGTCGCTGAATAGCAAAGCGGCGGGGCCGTCCCAAGGTTCCATCAGGATGGAGTGATATTCATAAAATGCTTTCAACTTGCTGCTGATGGGGTTTTTGTCGTTGAAACTTTCCGGTACCATCACTGCCATTGCCTGAGGCAGACTAAGTCCCGACATCACGAAGAATTCAAATACATTGTCAAGCGAGGCGGAATCGCTCATGTTCTCCTGAATGATAGGACTTATTTGTCTTATGTCTCCCAAAGCCTCGGACGAGAGAACCGTTTCGCGTGCCTTGAACCAGCTGCGGTTGCCTCGGATCGTGTTGATTTCGCCGTTGTGGGCTATCATACGGAAAGGCTGTGCCAGGCTCCAGGTAGGGAACGTGTTGGTGGAAAAGCGTGAATGAACCAATGCCAGTCCGCTGGTGAAATAATTGTTTGTCAAGTCGGGGAAATATTGTCGTACCTGCATACTGGACAGCATTCCTTTATATACAATATTTTTTGAGGAGAGCGATACGATATAGAAATCTTCTTCCTTGATTCGGTTTTCTATGCGCTTGCGGATCAGATAAAGCGTACGTTCGAATGCGGGGAGTTTTTCATCGCTGACGCCGGTGATGAAGACTTGTTTGATGTCCGGTTCTACGGCTAAAGCCGATTCGCCCAGACAGTCGGGCCGAGTGGGGACATTGCGCAAATGCATCAGATTCAACCCCTCACGCTCGATTTCTTCAATCATAACGGACAATATATTGCGCTGTTTTTCCGCATCCTTGGGAAGAAACAGAAGACCTGTGCCGTACTTGCCTTTCTCCGGTACGGGAATGCCTTGCAACAGAATAAATTCATGCGGAATCTGTAACATGATACCGGCTCCGTCGCCAGTCTTCCCGTCCGCTCCTTCGGCACCGCGATGGCGCATGTTCTCGAGCACCTTGAGTGCGGAGTCAACCAGTTCGTGCGATTTGTTTCCGTGGATATTCACAAGCATACCTACACCGCAGGCGTCATGTTCGTTTGCCGGATCGTATAATCCTTGTCTTAGTTTTGCCACTCTTTTTACCATACTGTCGATAATTTAATTGTAGGATAAAAACTACTTTCTTTAGTAGAACTGTGCAAAAGTAATTAAAATAATTGTTATTAATGACAAAATGGTTTTAATTTTTCGCTTTGAGTATACATTTTCCTTTATTGGAGCGATTCTGAAAGTATTTTGATAATATCAAAGTAGATACGGCATGATGTGGCGGATAGAGGGGCTTCTTTTTTTCGTTTATTCTAGTTTGCCGAAATTACTTATTTTATTACTTTTGCCGCGAAATTAAGAAAATGCCTTTAAATTATGCAAAGAAAGAATCATAGTCTTGAATCTATATTGGATTTGAATTCCAATAATGTATGGGGGGCCGACGAGCATGAGTTGGCCCAGTTATGGGAAGCGGAGAAGAAAGAAGACGGCTTTGCGGGATCCGAAGACAAGCTGCTTAACATCATCCGCCTGGCATTCGATGTGAATCATTTCAATCAAGACAACGAACGGGAGGCCAACAAATATAAAAACGGTGATTATGTAATTATTTCCCGTTCCGATTCGCGTAAAGGCTCTGTGGCCATCCGCAAAAAGACAATCCAGCAAATCACAGATTTATCCTACGAAAACATCAAGCATATTTCGGCCGCAACATTGCTGGAGCTGATAGACCGGAATTTCGGCGGAGGATGGGATTCCATTTCTTTGGCGATCAAAGACATTATCGAATCGGGCTTTGACATCAGCACTACCACCTTGCCGGCCAGCCGCATTCATGCGAAAGGCGGAACATTGGAGCGTAAAGTGGCCGACGGTTACGATGTGCTTGAAATTACCAAAGGAACTTGGATAGAGGCTATCTTTGCCAAAAAGAAAGAACCGCAGGAAAAGCTTCGTTTTGTGCCGGAACCCGAATATGACGAAGACGGCAACCGCAGGCATGTGGCCGACGAACGCGATGAAGATACTGAAGAAGACGGTAACGACGATACGTTCTATGAAAGCTATACGCCCGAGGCTGAGGTGAAAGATGTAGACGAAGAACTCTCCGACGAATAAGCCTGCTGGATTCGCATGAATGAGATTTTCATAATGAGCACAGTTCTGGCCTATTTCGGCCTGCTGTTGCTCATTTCCCGATTTACGGAGAAGCGTTCGGACAACGATGCTTTTTTCCGTGGCAATCGCCGTTCGCCTTGGCATGTGGTCGCTTTCGGTATGATCGGAGCCTCACTTTCCGGTGTCACGTTCGTTTCCGTTCCCGGTATGGTCCGTTCTATGGATATGACCTACCTGCAAACTTGCATGGGCTTTTTTTTCGGTTACCTGATTGTCGCTTTCGTCTTGCTCCCATTATATTACAAGCTAAATCTGACCAGTATTTATACGTATTTGAACCGGCGTTTCGGGCTTTGTTCATACCGTACGGGAGCCTCGTTCTTCCTGTTAAGCAAACTGACCGGAGCCGCCGTACGCCTTTATCTGGTTTGTATGATTTTGCAACGGTTTCTTTTCGATACTTTCCGCATCCCGTTTTTTCTTACCGCCGTTATCGTTCTCGTCCTTATATGGTTTTATACACGGAAGAGCGGGATCCGTACGATTGTGTGGACCGACTGTTTGCAGACATTTGTTCTTCTGCTGGCTTTGATTCTTATTATCGTGCAGACTATGGGGCAGATGAACCTTTCCGTTCCCGAAGCCTGGCATACGATATGGCAAAGTGAGTACAGCAGAATATTCGTGTGGGACGACTGGGCCGACCGGCAGCATTTTCTTAAACAGTTTCTAAGCGGAATCTTCATTGTGATTGTCATGACAGGACTGGACCAGGACATGATGCAGAAAAATCTTACGTGCCGCAACATAAAGGAGGCACAGAAAAACATGTGTTGTTACGGTCTGAGTTTCGTGCCTGTCAATTTCCTGTTTTTGGCATTGGGCATCCTATTGCTGGCGTTTGCCCGACAAGGCGGTCTGGTCTTGCCGGAAGCCGGCGACGACGTGTTGCCCTTTTTATGTGTCGGAGGATATTTGGGCCGTGCCGTATTGGCTTGTTTTTCCATCGGTATCATCGCCGCTGCATTTTCCAGTGCGGATTCGGCCCTGACTGCGCTTACTACCTCGTTTTGTGTGGACATCATGCAACGTCCGGAAGACGAGCCATTGCGTAAACGGGTACATTGGCTTGTGGCTTTATTGTTCCTGGTGTTTATTCTGTTGTTTCGTGCGTTGAACAATACGAGTGTCATTGATGCCGTTTATCTGCTGGCTTCCTATACGTATGGCCCTTTGCTCGGATTGTTTGCGTTCGGCCTGCTGACCCGACGGATGCCATGCGAACGCTATGTTCCGGTTGTGGCCGTATTGTCTCCTCTGATCTGTCTGGCAATAGAACGTCTCACCTTATTATATACGGGTTATCGGTTCGGTTACGAGATGCTGATGTGCAACGGACTGCTTACGTTTATAGGTTTATGGTTGCTGTCGTGTCCGGTATTTAAAAGAGTGTGAAGCCTAATGACGGATGCAGACAAGCTATACCGGCTGATAGCCGAGGGCGAACATCAGGAGCAGGATTTTAAATACGAGATCTCCAGCATCAGCAAGATTGCCCGCTCTCTGTCGGCTTTTGCCAATACGGACGGTGGGCGCCTGTTGATTGGGGTGAAGGACAACGGAAGAATTGCCGGTGTGAAAACGGACGAAGAGTACTACATGGTTGAAGCAGCCGCTACGCAATATTGCTGCCCGCCTGTGGCATTTACGATGGAAGCGGTTCGCACCGAAGAAAAAGATGTACTGGTGGCAACGATAGCCCCAAGTGACAAGAGACCGGTCTACGCCCGGGATGAAGACAACAAACGCCGCGCCTATGTGAGGGTGAAGGATGAAAATATCGTTGCAACTCCCGTCCATCTGTTCGTATGGCGGGAAGAGAACCGCCCGAGCGGCACGTTTGTTCCGTTTACCGAACAAGAACGTCGCCTGCTTGCCTTTTTAAGTAACGAAGAAGGACGCACCCTTAATCAGTTTTGCCGGTATGCGGGAACCGGAAGACGTAAGGCCATCGCGTTGTTGGCTTATTTTGTGCACTTCGGTGTGGTGGAAACAGTATTTGTAGAGCATCGTTTCCGCTTCCGTACGGTTCTTTAATCTCATCTGTTCGGTCAATGGAGATCTTCTTTGCTAATTCTTATCCCGATTGTTTGCATTGCGTTGCATATTTTGCGTATCTTTGTATATAGGCGATTCATTGAAATGAAACATGTAATTTTGACTTGTTGTGTGCTTGGCTTCTTTCTGACTGCTTCATCGGCTGTTGGAAGGATGCGGTCGCCTGTGTGTACAGCGAGTGACACGTTGCTTGTTTCCGACAGCCTGCTTATGCACGAGGTTGTAGTAGCCGCTGCCGTTCACCCGGTGGTGTTGCGTGGCGACACCCTGGTTTATGATGTGAATTCCTTTCCGTTGGTGGAAGGATCTCGTCTGCGCGAACTGTTGAAACGGTTGCCCGGCGTAGATGTTTCAAAAGACGGAGTAGTTAAAGCACAAGGTAAGGTGATCAGTCGTATTATGCTGAACGGCAAAGAGTTCTTTGCCAATAATAAAGACGTGGCGCTTAATAACCTGCCGGTAGAGATACTGACCAAGGTGAAAGTGTACGAGCGTACCACGGATGCCGATCTGGAGAAAGGATTATACTCGGGCGAAAAGGAAAGGGTACTCGATGTCATCACCAAGCACGACAAGAACCGGGGCTGGCTTTGCGACGCATCGGGAGCAGGAGGGACCGAACAGCGCTATGTCGGGAATGTCTCTCTGAGCCAGTTTAACGATTACTGGCAGAACATGCTGTCGGCCGGTGCGGACAATCTGCCGGCCGCTTTCGGTATCGGAGACTCTTATTACGACAAGCTCAGTTCCAATGCCCCGACCGGTGACAGCGACAAACAGAATTATAATGTGGTGATCGGGCGCAATAAAAATAATTGGGAGGTAAACGGAACAGCCTATTACAGCGACAGGCGCACCGACAATGGCGTACGCTCTTTGATCGAATCTTTTTTGCAGGATGAAAAATCTTACACCGGAAACGCTTCGCTCAGCCGGAGCAAAGGGCGTTCCTTTTCGTCTTCTCTTTCCGTTTCG
Source organism: uncultured Paraprevotella sp. (assembly GCA_910584955.1). Taxonomy (GTDB): domain Bacteria; phylum Bacteroidota; class Bacteroidia; order Bacteroidales; family Bacteroidaceae; genus Paraprevotella. The sequence goes on from CAJUDC010000028.1 coordinate 10,769, forward strand.
TGGAAGGATTCGCTGACATCCGTCCACATCGATCCGAGTTTTTATTACAACCGCTCCGTTTATAACTCTTCCTATCAATCGTATACATTTGACGTAGATCCTTATCTTTTTACGGCCGATTCGCATGGGCATAGCTTTGTCATACCCGCCCGTCACTATATCAATTCCAACCGCAACGAAGGTTGGGACAACGAGCATTCCTACAATATGAGCATCAATGCCCGGGTGAGCCGTAAACTGGATCCGAAAGGCCGTACGCTTACGGTGGAAGCCCATGTGGAGACGAGCCGCACGCGAGGACATTCGTTGGGAATAAATGATGTGGCTTATTACCGGACGGCGGAGAGCGAAGTGTCCGTCCGGTACACCCGCCTTCCTTCGCAGAACCGTTCGATTACGGGAAGAATATCCTATGTTGAGCCTTTGTTGACACGCGTAAAGCTGTTGCTGGAGTACGGATTCGGCTACCGTTACCGTCGGATGGACCAGCCGGTATACGATTTGAGCGGTCATCCTTTCCTGGCGGAGGGGCCGGCGATGCGTCCGATAGAGTCACCGGAAGCTTTCAGTGACAGTTTAAGCCGGTTTGCCACCAACCGCTATTGGAATCATCGTGTCAAGGCGTTGCTGCAATATGTTCATCGGGGGCTGACCTTGACGGCAGGCGTACTTTATAATCCTCATCGGACCCGAACCGACTATCGTAAATACCGTCTGGATGTGGATACGGCGCTTGCCGTAAGAGACTGGAGCCCCGAAGTATCGTTGTATTACCGGAGGAACGACAGCTGGAACCTCATGATGCAATATGCCGGTGAGAGCGGACAGCCGGACATCATGTACTTACTGCCGATCATAAATGATGCCGATCCGCTGAATATCCATATCGGGAATCCCGGTTTGCGTCCTTCATTCACACATACATTCTCATTCTCGTTTTTTTCTTTTGATGCGGAACGGCAACGGCAGATCAGTATGGCACTTTCCTCCCAGCTGACAAGCAATGCCATGACCCAAAGCATACGCTACAACACGCAGACCGGGGGACGTTTCATCACTCCTGTAAACATTAACGGAAACCGCAATCTCAGCGCGACCTGGAGTTTGGGAACATCCTTTAAGACCCGTTCCGAATGGTACTTCGATTGCCAGGGTGAAATGGGATGGATGCGCCGTGTAGGCCTTCAGCAGATCGACCGACCGGAAACGGATGCCCCTCTGCCGGATTTGCGTTATGTCACCAGGCAACTTACCCTGCAAAACTACGCCGGACTGCAATACAGCCGATTGTTTCTGAATGTAAAGCCATACGGCTACGGCGCTTACGAACGGGCGTGCAGTTCGCTCCCCGAAGCCCCCGGTCATGACATGTGGGCCTTCGGATACGGCGTTCTGACACGTTTTGAGTTTGATAACGGCTGGTCGTTTGCAGCAGATGTATACAACCACTCCCGACGGGGGTATATTGTAGAAAGTCTGAACGGCGACGAATTCATCTGCGATGCCGAAGTGTCCTATTCTTTCCTCAAAGGCAGGACGGCAACCCTTCGGCTACAGGCATCCGATTTGTTCGGGAACCGGTCTTTGACGAACGGATATGTGGGACTTACCGGACGCAGGGAGACCACTTATACCCATAGCGTCAACAGTTACGTGTTGATAAGTTTTGCTTACCGGTTCAGCCTGTTCTTATAGGGTCAGGTTGAAAAGAAGTGTTGAATGCGATGCTCTCCGTATTCCGTTTTTTCTTTGATGGATAAGCTTCTTCCTGCTCTTTACAGACGAAAAAGCTGTACACCTTTTTCGGAAATAGTGTACAGCTTTTTGCAATAAGGTCTACACCTTTTTTCATAAACCTGTAGACCTTATTTTTTCGAGATGCGGAAAAATCTGGTTGCCGGCCGAGAAGAATTAGCAAAATGATGCTCTTTTTGTCTTCTTTTTATGCCGCCAATCATTTTTTTCTCGTACCTTTGTAGGACAAACACAACGATCCCATGTTTAAGCGAAAGGTTAGAAACTGGAATGTTCCCAAAGGGCAGGAACTCACGGAAATGGATAAAAAAATCCTGTATTATCAGGACAAAGGATGCCTTGTACCGAAACGGAAATTGATAAAGACCCCCGAACAGATTGAAGGTATCCGTCGGAGCGGTGAAGTGAACACGGGGGTACTGGACTTGGTGGCACGGGAAATCCATGCAGGGATGAGCACATTGGAAATAGACCGGTTGGTTTACGATTATACGGTATCGCACGGTGCTGTTCCGGCCCCCTTGAATTACGAAGGATTCCCTAAAAGTGTGTGCACATCCATCAACGAGGTGGTTTGCCACGGTATTCCCAGTGAGTTTGACGTGTTGGAGGAGGGAGACATTATTAATGTGGATGTATCCACCGTTTTGGACGGTTATTACAGCGATGCGTCCCGTATGTTCGTTATCGGACAGACGACACCGGAGAAACAGAAATTGGTAGATGTGGCCCGCGAGTGCCTGCAAATAGGAATAGAGGCGGCCCGGCCCTACGGTTTTGTCGGTGATATTGGCAATGCCATTGCCCACCATGCACATAAAAACGGGTTCACTGTGGTACGGGATCTGTGCGGACACGGTGTAGGGCTGGAGTTCCACGAAGACCCCGAGGTGGAGCACTACGGTCGCAAAGGTACCGGTATGCTACTTGTTCCGGGCATGGTGTTTACCATCGAACCGATGATCAACATGGGAGATTGGCGTGTGTTTGTGGACGAAGAAGACGGATGGACCGTGGTGACGGAGGACGAATTGCCCAGCGCACAATGGGAGCATACGCTTGTGATGACGGAGACAGGGGTGGAGGTCCTTACCTACTAAGCCTTGGCCTGCGAAACAGGGAAACGAAAGAAAGAAGGTATGAAAAAAGAAAATATAGTCATTCTGGGAATTGAATCCAGTTGCGACGACACTTCGGCAGCCGTACTGCGCGACGGGGTGTTGCTGAGCAATGTGACAGCCGGGCAAGCGGTACATGAAGCATACGGAGGCGTGGTGCCGGAACTGGCTTCCCGGGCGCATCAACAGAATATCGTGCCGGTGGTGGATCAGGCATTGAAGCAAGCCGGTGTCAGCAAAGAGGAACTTTCAGCCGTTGCTTTTACGCGAGGCCCCGGTCTGATGGGCTCGTTGCTGGTTGGCGTTTCTTTTGCCAAGGGACTGGCCTGCTCGCTGGGTATCCCCATGATAGAGGTCAACCATCTGCAAGGGCATGTTCTGGCCCATTTCATCAAGGAAAACGAGACCGATACCGACCAGCCGGAGTATCCTTTTCTATGCCTGCTTGTCAGCGGAGGCAATTCCCAGATTATTCTGGTGAAAGCCTATAACGACATGGAAGTGCTGGGACAGACGATCGACGATGCAGCCGGAGAGGCGATAGACAAGTGTTCCAAAGTGATGGGGCTGGGATACCCCGGAGGGCCGGTTATCGACCGGCTGGCGCGCCAAGGTAATCCCGAAGCCTATACGTTTGCCAAACCGAATATTGAAGGCTATGATTATAGCTTCAGCGGTTTGAAAACCTCTTTTTTGTATTCTTTGCGCGACTGGCTGCAAGAAGATCCCGATTTCATCGAGCATCATAAGGCTGATCTGGCGGCTTCGCTGGAGAGAACCATCGTGGATATTCTGATGAAAAAATTGCGCAAGGCAGCCAAGGACAGACATATCCGGCAAGTGGCTGTAGCGGGTGGCGTATCGGCAAACAACGGTTTACGGAATGCTTTCCGCGAGCATGCCGACAAATACGGATGGAAAATATTTATCCCCAAATTCGGTTATACGACCGACAACGCGGCGATGATAGCCATTACCGGATATTACAAATACCTGGACAACGAATTTTGTACGATGGATCAACCTGCCTATTCGCGGGTGACATTACGTTAAATATATTATATCATGAGTGTTGAAACGAAGATTATAAGCAGAGAAATCAGCGTTATTTTATGGAAAGCCGCCGAAACGCTTTCCACAGCCGAGAGTTGTACGGCCGGCCAGATTTCGGCCGCCATTACAGCCGTACCCGGAAGTTCCACCTATTTCAAAGGGGGAGTGGTATGCTATACCAACGAGGTGAAAACAAAGGTTTTGGGCGTTCCAGCCGATCTACTTAGCCAGAAAGGGCCTGTCAGTGAAGAGGTGGCTTGCGAAATGGTGAAAGGTGCCCTCAAGGAATTGGATACGACATATGCGCTGGCCGTAACCGGATATGCCGGTCCCGGAGGTGGCGAAGAAGCTCCTGTGGGAACTATCTGGATTGCTGTGGGCAACCGTGAGGAAATCGTGACGAAGAAACTGGAAGGCGACGAGGGAAGAGATGTCAATCTACAGCGTGCCGCTCTGGTGGCCCTGCAAATGTTGCTGGATTTATTGAAAAAGCATCATCCGGCAGAAGAAGAGTAATTTTTTTAGTAAATTACTTGTTAATACGGATTTTAAGCATTAATTTTGCACCCTGTTTGAAGGAAGCTAATAGAAATTAACAAAAAAGGAAGATAGAAATGTCTAAGATTTGTCAAATTACCGGGAAGAAAGCCATGATTGGCAACAACGTTTCTCATTCAAAGCACCGCACAAAACGTTCTTTTGATGTGAACTTGTTTAGAAAGAAGTTCTACTATGTAGAACAGGATTGCTGGATTAGCCTTAAGATTTCCGCTGCTGGTCTGCGTTATATCAACAAGGTAGGCCTTGATGCTGCTTTAACTAATGCTGTGGCAAAAGGTTATTGTGATTGGAAAAGCATTAGGGTAATCGCATAATTTAATAAAGGAGATTATATTATGGCAAAGAAGGCTAAAGGCAACAGAGTGCAGGTTATTTTGGAATGCACCGAAATGAAAGAAAGCGGTCTGCCCGGAACATCACGTTATGTGACTACCAAAAACCGCAAGAACACTCCCGAAAGATTGGAACTGAAGAAGTACAATCCGATATTGAAGAGAATGACAGTACACAAGGAAATTAAATAAATAAGACGCTTTATACTATGGCAAAAAAGACAGTGGCAACTCTCCAGACCGGTAAAACGGATGGACGTTCCTATACCAAAGTAATCAAAATGGTGAAAAGCCCGAAGACCGGCGCTTACATCTTCGATGAGCAAATGGTTCCGAATGAAGCTGTAAAAGACTTCTTTAAGAACTAAGGATAAAAGTGGCTTATTCCACCGTATAGAATCCTTTCCTCCGAAAGTGAGGAAAGGATTTTTTTTACCCGTGAAATACGGGATGCGGATATTTTTTTTCGTGTTTACCCTAATTATTTGGGAATCTTATACTATATTTGTGTCTATATTCTAAAAATAAAACGATCTTATGGGAATATTCAGTTTCTTTTCCAAAGAGAAAAAAGAGACACTTGACAAAGGATTGGAAAAAACAAAGGAGAGTTTTTTCGGTAAGATTACGCGTGCGGTAGCCGGCAAATCTAAAGTAGACGATGAAGTGCTGGACAATCTGGAAGAAGTTCTTGTCACCTCGGATGTGGGAGTGGACACAACCTTGAATATTATAGAACGAATCGAACAGCGTGTGGCCCGTGACAAATATGTCACCACGGGGGAGTTAAACAGCATATTGCGCGATGAAATCGCCTCTTTGCTCACAGACAACCATACCGAAGATACGGAAGGGTTTGTGGTGCCGGAGGGAAAGAAACCCTATGTAATCATGGTGGTGGGTGTGAATGGAGTGGGTAAAACAACCACTATCGGCAAATTGGCCTACCAATTCAAAAAGGCAGGTAAGAAAGTATGCCTGGGAGCCGCCGATACCTTCCGGGCTGCAGCTGTAGAACAAATTGTCATTTGGGGAGAGCGTATCGGAGTGCCTGTTATCAAACAGCAGATGGGTAGCGATCCTGCTTCTGTGGCTTTCGATACATTGAGTTCTGCCGTAGCCAATGATGTCGACGTGGTGTTGATCGATACGGCCGGTCGATTGCACAACAAGAAAGGTTTGATGGATGAATTGTCCAAGATAAAACGCGTGATGCAGAAAGTCATTCCCGACGCGCCGCACGATGTCATGTTGGTGTTGGACGGAAGTACAGGACAAAATGCTTTTGAGCAGGCCAAGCAGTTTACACTGGCGACAGAGGTAACCTCTATGGCTATAACCAAATTGGACGGTACGGCCAAGGGAGGAGTGGTGATCGGCATATCCGATCAGTTTAAGATACCGGTCCGTTATATCGGACTGGGAGAAGGGATGGACGATTTACAACCGTTTAATCGAAAAGAATTTGTGAAGTCGTTGTTTGGAACCGAATAAGGAAGATTGTACAGATGAAAAAGAACACGGTAGATATTATTACACTGGGTTGTTCCAAGAATCTGGTAGATTCGGAAAAGCTGATCCGGCAACTTCAGGCAAACGGTTATTCGGTAACTCATGACGCAGAGGAGCCGGAGGGTGACATTGCCGTCATCAATACATGCGGTTTTATCGGAGATGCCAAGGAAGAAAGTATCAATATGATTCTGGAGTTTTGCGAGGCCAAGAAAGAAGGCCGATTGAAGAAACTCTTTGTCATGGGCTGTCTTTCGGAACGATATTTGCGCGAGCTTAAGGAAGAAATCCCCGAAGTCGATAAGTTTTATGGTAAATTCAATTGGAACGAGTTGCTGTCTGATCTGGGCAAAGCATATCGGGACAACATACGTCTGGAGCGGGGGCTGACCACACCGTCCCATTATGCTTATCTTAAAATATCGGAAGGATGCGACCGCAGATGTGCTTATTGTGCCATTCCCATCATCACGGGGCACCATGTGTCGCGCCCTATGGAGGAAATTCTGGACGAAGTACGGTATCTGGTCTCCCAAGGAGTGAAAGAATTCCAGATTATCGCACAGGAGTTGACTTACTATGGCGTGGATTTATATAAAGAACGCAAATTAGCCGAATTGATCGAAAGAATATCCGATGTACCCGGAGTGGAATGGATTCGTTTGCATTATGCCTATCCGACGGATTTCCCGGAAGATTTGTTTCGTGTGATGCGAGAGCGCGATAATGTTTGCAAATACATGGATATCGCCTTGCAGCATATAAGTGATGCTGTACTTGCCCGAATGCACCGTCCTATCACTAAAGAACAGACTTTGCGCTTAATGGAAAAATTCCGGGCCGAAGTCCCCGGTATTCATTTGAGAACGACACTGATGGTAGGATTCCCCGGCGAGACGGAAGAGGATTTTGAAGAACTATTGGACTTTGTACGGCAAGTGAAGTTCGACAGAATGGGGGCTTTTGCTTATTCGGAAGAAGAAAACACCTATTCGGCCCTGCATTATATCGATGATATTCCTCAAGAAGTAAAACAAAAACGGCTGGACAAATTAATGGCTTTGCAGCAAGACATATCCGCTGCATTGGCAGAGCAGAAAGTCGGTAAGGTGCTGAAAGTAATCATCGATCGGAAAGAAGGAGATTATTTTGTGGGACGCACTCAGTACGATTCTCCCGAGGTAGATCCCGAAGTATTGCTTTCGGCAGCAGACAATGATCTGCAAATCGGTTGTTTTTATGAGGTGAAGATTGAGAAAGCAGACGATTTTGATCTTTACGGATGTTGCATCAAATAAAGCAAGTATTTTGAACAATAAAGAATTCATATCTGAAATATCCCGTCGGATGGACTATACGACAAAAGATACGCAATCGCTGATGGCGGCTTTTGTTGCGGAGGTTACGGAAAACCTGGAAGACGAGAATGTACTTTCCATACAGGGGTTCGGTACATTTGAGGTTAAGAAAAAACTGGAAAGGGTGGTGGTGAATCCTACCACCCAGCAACGTATGCTGGTTCCTCCCAAATTGGTAATCAATTTTAAGCCAAGTGCATTATTAAAAGAGAAAATGCAATAAAAAGGGATTATGAATAAGAAGGTACTTTTACAGGAACTGGCAGAGGGATTGTCGCGTCGTAAAGACGTGACCAAGAAAGATGCCGAAAATTTTATCCGTGTCCTTTTTGAAGTGATAGAACAGTATCTGGAAACGGACAAAATAGTGAAGATAAAAGGATTTGGTACGTTTAAACTGGTGTCTGTGGATAGTCGTGAAAGCATCAATGTCAATACAGGCGAACGGATCCGCATCAAAGGACATACCAAAATATCTTTTACTCCCGATGCTGTATTGCGTGATCAGGTGAACAAACCTTTTGCAGAATTCGAAACCGTAGTGCTGAGCGAAGATATTGATCTGAAAGAAATGGAACGGATAGACATGGACTTCACTGAGTTGCCGGAAAACGAGCTGGAGCAAACGGAAGAGAGCGCGCTAAATACTGAAGAAATCTCCTTGCAGGTCACAGAGCCATCCGATATACCGGTAATAGAAGCGGAAACGGATGAAGGAACCGGTGAAGCAGAAACGGAGAACATGTATTCAGAAACAGTGCGTGCAGGGAATAGGATATCCGACATCCCTGTAGAGGAAGCACCGCAACAAACAGGTATAACGGATGATTTCATGACATTGACATCGGAACCTGACGATTGTGTGGAAAAGGAATCCGATACCTCCCCTGTAGCAGCAAGCGAAGAAAACAGGACTTATCATATAGAGAACCAGCAAACCGACTATCAGAAAATTGAGGATCAAAAGGTAACCGACCAAAAAGTAGATACACAACATATAGCACACCAGACCGTCGAAAATCAACATATTGTGCAAGAACATACGGAAAAGAACCCTACCAAAGGCATTCGTCTTTCCTGTGCAGGGATTCTGTTTTTGGCTTTCATGATACTGATATTGATGATAGGAAGCTACTTTGCCGGTTATTACCAGTTACTCTGCCCGTGCAATTTTGATTTCTTAAACACCAATAAGGAACAGGGACCGGTACTCCAACCGGTTATCTCCTCACCGGATTCTGTAGCGGACAGACCTGTTATGGATAAGGTTCGGGATACCACAGATGCAGATACATTGATTTCGGTTATAGAGCAAAAGGTAGAAAAAACTGTCAAGGATCAGACTTCGCCTAAAGATACGGTAAAACCCGAAACAGCCGTTCAGATACCTCCTCAAAAAGTGGAACGGAAAAAGATAAAGCCGGTGATTCCCCAGGTAGCAAAAGGGAAATATGTAATTATCGGGACGAGAAGAACACATACGGTGAAAGCCGGAGAGACGCTTCGAAGCATAGCACTGCGGGAATATGGTTCGAAAGGATATACCGATTATATTGTGATATACAACCATATAACCGATCCGAATACTATTCAGGAAGGTATGGTATTAAAACTACCGGAGTTGCAAACAAGGGAAGAATAGGATAGCATGAAAGTTTCTTAAATACGTATTTAAGAAACTTTTTTTAATGCTTTTATATTGGTGAAACGTTGTAAAAGCAGTAATTTTGGCCTCCGTTAGAGATAAAACGGACTGAAAAACCAAATAACACATATTTATTATGGCTGAATCGATAGATATTCGTGAGCTGAATGAGCGTATAGAACGTCAGAGTGCTTTTGTAACCAATTTGATGACAGGTATGGATCAGGTAATTGTCGGACAAAAGCATTTGGTAGAAGCACTTTTGATCGGATTGTTGAGTGACGGACATATTCTTTTGGAAGGTGTGCCGGGATTGGCGAAAACTTTAGCTATAAAAACCTTGTCATCTTTGATAGATGCAAAATTCAGCAGGGTGCAGTTTACTCCCGATTTATTGCCGGCCGATGTTCTCGGTACGATGATTTATAGCCAAAAAGACGAACGTTTTATAGTAAAGCAAGGACCGGTTTTCGCTAATTTTGTATTGGCGGACGAAATAAACCGTGCTCCGGCGAAAGTGCAGAGTGCGCTACTGGAATCGATGCAGGAACGTCAGGTAACCATCAGCAAGGAGACATTTAAATTGCCAGACCCGTTTTTGGTACTTGCTACGCAGAATCCGATCGAACAAGAAGGTACTTACCCGCTACCTGAAGCACAGGTGGACCGTTTCATGCTCAAAGTAATTATCGATTATCCGAGTCTGGAAGAAGAAAAAAAGATTATCCGCCAGAATATAACGGGAGAAAAAAAAGCGGTAAGGCCTATTTTATCCACAACAGAGATAGCAGAAGCCCGCAATGTCGTGCGTCAGGTATATCTGGATGAAAAGATAGAACAATATATCGCTGATATTGTTTTTGCCACTCGTTATCCTGAAAAGTATGGCTTGAAGGAAATGAAAAACTACATTGAATTCGGGGGATCCCCGCGTGCTTCTATTAATTTGGCGCTGGCCGCTCGTTCGTATGCCTTTATCAAACGTCGCGGATATGTCATACCGGAAGACGTGCGGGCTGTGGCTCAAGATGTGTTACGGCACCGCATCGGATTGACTTACGAAGCAGAGGCCAATAATGTTTCCAGCGAGGAAATCATTAGCAAGATTCTAAATAAAGTAGAAGTACCTTAATCGTTTTTGATGGAGACAAACGAGATCTTAAAACGTGTCCGGCAGATAGAAATTAAAACTAAAGGCTTATCCAATAATATCTTTGCTGGTGAATATCATTCTGCTTTTAAAGGAAGGGGAATGGCATTTTCCGAAGTGCGCGAATATCAATACGGAGATGACATTCGTGATATAGATTGGAACGTAACGGCTCGATTCAACAAGCCTTACGTAAAAGTGTTTGAAGAAGAGCGCGAACTGACGGTGATGCTGTTAATCGATGTGTCGGGAAGTTTGAATTTCGGTACGACAGTTCAGATGAAAAGGGATATGGTGACGGAAATTGCCGCCACACTGGCTTTTTCAGCTATTCAGAATAATGATAAGATTGGGGTTATCTTTTTTTCTGATCGAATTGAGAAATTCATTCCGCCAAAGAAAGGAAGAAAACACATTCTTTATATTATTCGGGAATTACTGGATTTTAAACCGGAAAGTAACCGTACGAAGATAGAACAGGCTGTGGAGTATCTTACCCGTGTCATCAAACGTAAATGTACTGCATTTCTTATCAGTGATTTTTTGGATCGTAGCAGTTTTCAGGATGCCTTGACGATTGCCAATCAAAAGCATGATGTAGTTGCCATTCAGGTATACGATCGGCGAGCTACAGAACTTCCGAATGTTGGACTGATGAAAATGAAGGACGCCGAAACGGGTTATGAACAGTATGTGGATACCTCCAGTCGTAAAATAAGACAGGCGTATCAGCAATGGTGGACGACAAGACGTAAACTTCTAATGGAAACTTTCACACGGAGCAATGTTGACTACGTTTCCGTCAGAACGGACGAAGACTATGTCTCCGCGTTGATGACTTTGTTTGCCAAGAGAAATTAGAATATGAATATATTTACAACTATGCGGTATACGCTTTTGAAATATGTAATTGCTTTGTTGCTGGTTATCGGGACGACATCAGTTTCGGCTCAGGTCACGGTAGATGTTAATATAGATACATTGACTTTATTGGTAGGGCAGCAAGCCCGTATCACCTTGGATGTCAGTTGTGCATCTAATGCCAAATTACAGATGCCAACCTTTAAAAAGGGAGAAATGCTGACTCAAGGGGTAGAGATTGTCGAAATAAATCCTTTAGATACCCAACAGCTAAACGACGGATCGCGTATGTTGGTGAGCCAGTGTTACACGGTTACTTCTTTTGACAGTGCCTGTTATTATATTCCTCCATTTGTCATTCGTGTAAATGATAGTGTATATAAATCCAAGAACTTAGCCTTAAATGTATTGACGGTACCGATAGATACGGTGCATACAGATCGCTTTTTCGGTCCAAAAGATATTATGGAGCCTCCATTTTCATGGTTCGATTGGGCGGGTATATGGTGGCTATCGATCGCTTTACTCTGTTTGACCGTGTTATTCATTTATTTATATGTCCGTAACCGCGATAATAAACCTGTTATTAAGATTATTAAGCGAGTTCCCAAAATTCCGCCGCATAAATTGGCCATGCAGGAAATTAATAAAATAAAAGCGGAGAAGAAATGGGCTGAAGAGGATTCCAAAGAATATTATACTTTGCTTACAGCCACTCTACGTACTTATATACAAGATCGTTATGGTTTTAATGCTTTGGAGATGACTTCAACCGAAATTATCGATAATCTTCTTCAGCGTAAAGACGATACGGCTTTGGATGAATTAAAGAATTTGTTTTATACGGCAGATTTAGTGAAGTTTGCAAAATACAACACTTTGATAAACGAGAACGACATGAATCTGGTCAATGCCATAGAATTCATAAACCAGACAAAAGTGGAAAATGATTCGAATATACTTCCTCAGAAAGAAGAAATAACTGTTGAAGAAAAACGTTCTCGCACGTATGTGATCGTCTTACGGACGGGAATGTTAGTTG
>CAJUDC010000029.1 GCA_910584955.1 uncultured Paraprevotella sp.
GGAAAGCGTGTATACGCCTAAAGCGTATCGGGGGTTCGAATCCCCCTCTCTCCGCATCGGAATAGAACATGAAGAACATAAACGAAAGAAATAATAATAAATAACAAATTAATTAATCTTAAAAAATCAGACACACAATGAAAAAGTTATTTGCAATTATTGCGATGGTTGGAGTCTTCTCTTTGGGTGCGACTCAGTCAATGATGGCACAGGACGAGGCTCCTGCCGCAGATGCTGCCGCTACGGAACAGGTAGACAGCGCTGCTGTTGATACGGCTGCGGTTGAAGAAGAAGTGGAAGCTGCCGAAGAAGTGGCGCCGATGGAAGAAGAGCAGGGCGAAAGCATTCACAAGGAATTGAAGACAAAGTTTATCGAAGGTGACGCCGGCTTTATGTCGTTGGTATCTATCGCTTTGGTTTTCGGTTTGGCATTCTGCATCGAACGTATCATCTACTTGAGCCTGGCTGAAGTAAATGCAAAGAAATTGATGGCCGAAATCGAAGAGAAATTGGCTAAGGGCGATATCGAAGGTGCCAAGACCATTTGCCGTAACACACGCGGTCCCGTTGCTTCCATCTGCTATCAAGGCTTGATGCGTATCAACGAAGGTATCGAAAACGTAGAACGTTCCGTTACAGCGTACGGCGGTGTACAGGCAAGCTACTTGGAGCAGGGATGTTCTTGGATCACGCTGTTCATTGCAATGGCTCCGTCACTCGGATTCTTGGGTACTGTGATCGGTATGGTTATGGCCTTCGACCAGATCCAGCAGGCCGGTGATATTTCTCCGACAGTTGTGGCAGGCGGTATGAAAGTGGCCTTGATTACGACTATCTTCGGTATCGTGGTTGCGTTGATTCTTCAGTTATTCTATAATTATATCCTTTCGAAAATCGAGACGATTACTTCTCACATGGAAGAATCTACTATCTCGTTGCTGGATATGTGCATGAAGTATAACTTGAAAAAATAATTAGGGAATTATGATTAAGACAGAGAAATTGTCAAAATACGTCCTGACAGCATGTACGGCGGTCATCGTCCTTGCATTCGTGCTGTTCTTCACGGTCGGATATGACAACCCCGTCGGGGATTATAACGAGCCGCAGCTCACCGAACTTATTATTTACTTGATGTATGGCTTGACTGCCGTAGCAGCTGTTTTGTCTGTGTGGAGCGTTGTTAAGAGTATCAAGGAAAATATGGGTTATTCGGGCGAGAATCTGAGCGGTGTTCCGGGTGGTAAAATCAGTTTCGTTTCACTGCTTATCATGGTTGCTTCTTTGGTAATCGGTTATGTTTGCGGTTTGGGTGAAACAGAGTTTACAGCCGCCGACGGGACAGTTACCAGCGCCGGAATGGTTACCGTATCGGACATGTTCATCATCTCTATTTATATATTGATGATTATTGCAACCCTTTGCGTGGCTGTGAACATGACCGGTATCTTTAAAAAGAAATGAGAGTAAACATCGTTTCCGATAAAAAGTAAAATAGAGAGCAGATATGGGAAAAAAGAAAAAGAAAGTTCCGGGCATTAATGCCAGTTCAACAGCGGATATTTCTTTTATATTGCTCATATTCTTCTTGATCACAACTTCTATGGACACGGATATGGGTTTGGCCAGACGCTTGCCCCCTCCGCCTGAGAAAGACCAGGAAGAAGCAGAAATCGATGTAAAGGAAAGAAACGTATTGAATGTACGTTTGAATGCGGCCGGCAACTTGATGGTGAATCATGATTTTATTGATATCAAACAGTTGAGAGCGCGTGCCAAGGAGTTCATCAAAAACGAGAATAACTTGTCTTCGCTTCCTGAGAAGCATATGAAGCATATTGATCTTTTGGGGCAGTGTGCCGTAACAGACAAGCATGTTATCTCTGTTCAGACGGACCGGGGCACGAGTTACACGATCTACTTTCAAGTGCAGAATGAGTTGGTAGCCGCTTATAATGAATTGCGAAACGAATTGAGCAAAGCCAAGTTCGGAAAGCCTTATGCAGCGCTGAACGAGGATCAGCAGGTGGCTATACGCGCCTACTATCCCCAGAAGATCTCCGAGGCTGAACCTAAAAATTATGGAGGGACAAACTGATGAGCAGATTTAATAAAGACGGTGGGCGTGAAATGCCCGAGATGAACACGTCATCTTTGCCTGACCTTATCTTTACCATCTTGTTCTTCTTCATGATCGTAACTACCATGCGTGAAGTTACATTGAAGGTGAAGTTCACGGTTCCGGCTGGTACGGAATTGGAGAAATTGGAGAAGAAGTCAGCCGTTTCGTTTATCTACGTCGGTCCTCCAACGGATCAGTTGCGCGCCACCATGGGTAGTACGCCGCGTATTCAGTTGAACGACCGTTTCGCCGAGCCTGGTGAGGTCATGGACTTTATTGCCGAGGAGCGTGCGACGATGACCGATCAGGCAGCCCAGACAGTATCAATGAAGATTGACGAAAAAACTCCGATGGGTATCGTAACGGATATTAAGGAAGTGCTTCGTAAGTCATGGGCATTGAAGATAAATTATTCGGCTTCGAAGCGTAATTAACGCACTTGAATACCTTATTAAAAAGCGGTGATCTTGAAAGAAGACCACCGCTTTTTTTATTCTATTTTGTCCGGGCTATCGCCTTTTTTCATTAAATTTGCAATAAATTATAATGATATGAGTGTTGCAAATTTGGATGCTCTGGATGAGCAGATTCTTCGGTTGATTGCAGACAATGCCCGTATCCCTTTTCTGGAAGTGGCAAGAGCCTGTCATGTGTCGGGCGCGGCCATTCACCAACGTATTCAGAAGCTGATGAAGTTGGGGGTACTGAAAGGGTCACAGTTTGTGCTCGACCCACAGAAGATCGGTTATGAAACATGTGCTTTTGTTGGATTGTTCCTGAAAGATCCTTCGGATTTTGATCGCGTCGTTGAGGAGTTATGGCGTATTCCTGAGGTAGTGGAATGCCACTATACTACGGGAGGCTACGACATGTTCATCAAGATCTATGCGAAGAACAACCATCATATGCTGAGTATTATTCACGACCAGCTTCAGCCTTTGGGCTTGCAGCGTTCCGAGACCATTATCTCTTTTCATGAGGCGATCAGCAGGCAAATGCCGATACCTGATGTAGTCGCAAAAGAGACGGATGCAGCAGGCGAAGCCGTTTTGCCGGAAGTGTAGAACTGTGTTTTCTGGGAATCTTATTGTCTTTTTCCTCCGTGCTTTCAAAAGCCGGTCCTCTTTGTGAAGCGGACTGTTCTGTACAGCGAATGCAGGAGAGAGAGTATATGTGCCGGCAATTGAAGAGTATTTGTTTTCGGATACCGGTCGCAGTAGCGGTCTTACGGACGACAATGCTTGTAGATTGTAGATCGGTTACGGTAAGGAAGAGACAACCGTATGACGGTTTTTATGATGCTTTCGGAGTATGATGTAGAAAAGTGAAAGGGCCTTGCAGGGAAAAACGCTGCCGGCGCTTTCACTTTTTTGTTCGGGCCTGTTGCTGGTTTAAGTGACCGGTTGGCCGAGCAGTCGGGCGCGAGGCGCGACAGTTTTAAGAAAGGAGGGCAAGACGTTTGTGTTCGCTTTATAATCCAATCGGTCGTGAGGTGGGCCCGTTATGCCCGGTCAGTTATTAGAAACGGTCTGTAATCTCGAACCGAACCTGCATGGAATAGCGCTTTTTGATGGTGCGGTACTGATCAAACGAACCGGCGTTCGATACGGATATGTTGCTTTGTGGGGACTGCCATCCGAAAACGGCCGGATCATCCTGCTTTTCCACGATGCGGAGGACATTTCCCAGTCCTTTTCCCAAAGCTTCCACCAGGTAAGCCGCTTTGTTTCGTGCCGCTTGCAAGGCCTCGATTCGCCCCTGGCGATGATACGTCGAAATATCTTTATTTTCCAGCTCCCCGATATACATGTGCGATACACCTTTGGAATCTATTTGTCTGACAATTTCTTCAATCTGTTGGAAATCCTTCAGGGTCAGGTTCAATTGTTTCGATACAAGGAACGTCTGTCTGTCACGTCGCCAGTTGTTGCCTATCTCTTGCGTTCGGATGGCATTCGAAGGGATACCGATAGACCGCAGTGTCTGTCGTAGCGCTTTCTCTATTTGTTCCAAGGGCACTTTGGTGCGGTATTCCTCCGGCTTGGATTTTCCGTCAAATTCCTCCTCGAAATACTCTTTTATCTCGATGATATAATGAATTTTGTCCGGTACGATTTCTATTTCCGATGTTCCGGTTACTTCGATATAATGCTCTTCGGGCTGTTGTGCCTGTAGCGGAGACAGCACGGCCAGCATCCAGGCGGTAAAAATGACTTTGGCTTTCATGGGAATGACTGTTTACCTGCATCGCGACAGTCTAGCGCGGCACATAATCCGTGAATGTGTAATCAAAGGCATGCTTCTCGTCGGCCTTGTGGGCTTCCTCTTTCTCCATCCGCCATGTTTCCGACCGTATCTCCGGGAAGAAAGCGTCAGCATCCGCCGGCGTGTCGGCGATGTGCGTGATGCACAGACGTCCTGCACGGGGCAAGGCCTCCTCATACAAGGTCGCCCCGCCGATAATGAAGACCTCTTCGTCCCGACAAGCGGCCAAAGCCGCTTCTAACGAGGAGAAACACTCTGCTCCCGGGAATGAAGCCGCCGCCTGCCGCGACAATACGATGTTCCGCCGGTTGGGCAGGGCGCCTTTGGGCAAGGATTCGAATGTTTTCCGGCCCATGATGACGGTATGGCCCGTGGTGAGTGCCTTGAACCGGCGCAGGTCGTTCGGCATTCTGTATAGCAATTGATTGTGCAGGCCGATGGCGTTGTTCTGCGCCAGAGCGGCAATGATTGTTATCCTCATCCTCTTTTAACTGTTATATGGATACTTTGCCTGGAATATGCGGCCACGGGTCGTATCCTTCCAGCTGGAAATCATCGTAGGTAAAGTCGAACATACTTTTTATATCCGGGTTCAATACCATACGTGGCAAGGGGCGCGGCGTACGTTCCAGTTGCAGGCGTACCTGCTCCAGGTGATTCCTGTAGATATGTGTGTCTCCCAGGGTGTGTATGAAATCGCCGGCTTGCAATCCGGTCACCTGTGCCATCATCTGGAGCAGCAGGGCATACGATGCGATATTGAACGGAACGCCGAGAAACGTGTCCGCGCTTCGTTGGTACAATTGAAGGCTAAGCCGTCCCTGAGCCACGTAAAACTGGAAAAAGGCATGGCAGGGTGGCAGATTCATCCGTTTCAGATCACCCACGTTCCATGCGCTGACGATGATGCGTCGCGAGTCCGGGGTGTGCCGTATGGCGTCTATGGCTTCCTGAATCTGGTCGATGAAACCGCCCTCATAGTCGGGCCATGAGCGCCATTGATACCCGTAGACATGGCCCAGATCGCCGTTCTCGTCGGCCCATTCGTTCCAGATGCGGACGCCGTTCTCTTGCAGGTATTTCACGTTGGTGTCTCCTTTCAGGAACCACAGCAGTTCGTGGATGATGGATTTCAGATGCAGCTTCTTGGTGGTAAGCAACGGGAATCCGTCGTCCAGGTTGAAGCGCATCTGGTGTCCGAAGATGCTTATCGTGCCGGTCCCGGTGCGGTCCTCCTTGGCTACACCTTCCTCCAATATGCGGTTCAACAGGTCAAGATATTGTTTCATGTGTTTCGATATAAAGATAATGTCCGACCGCAAGCGGGATGCTCCGGCCCCTTGTATGCGAAGATACGCAGAAAAAACGTAATGTGCAACCGGTTGTCGGGAGCGTTATTCAAATATTTTATCGTTGTCCGTCGATCGTGTCTTCCTGTTCGTCGCTTTTCGCTTCCGTCTTACGGCTGAAAAATCCCGAAGGCTTCCTGGTGCGTTCGTGCCCGTGTCCCGCCAGTCGGTTTCCGATGAGCCGTCCCACGGCCAGACAGATAATAAGGACGGCGATGCACCCCAGTATACCGCCCAGTCCGATCCATATTTCCGTGATGAGCAGCGCCACACCGATAAAGATCTGACGGATACTTGATTTCGTGCTTTCGTCGGCATCGGTCTGTTTTCCGCTTCGCGTGGAACGGTAGATAAGGTAGACGATCAATAGAAACGCCAGCAGAGGCAGGCCGAAGATAAGCAAAGACAAAATGACCATGGCGGAAAAGAATCCGGTTCCCACTACGTCGCCGAAGAAGCTCCACATCTTCTCATTGTCGTGGACAAGGATGCAACTGGTCGTATCGTTCTCGTCAACCAGTACCTCCTCTTCGTCTTCATAGATATTGGTCGTGTCGGAGTACAAGACGAGTTCCGCCTCTTCGTCCGAGAAAGGCTCCATATATTTACCGGAAGTGTCCTGAGCGCTTGCAGGGATTGCCAGACAAAGCCATAGAAAGACTAGCAACAGGGCTGGGCGTGATAGCGTCTTTTTCATAGTTAGCGTACGATTGCAGGTGCTGTTAATAATAGGAGGATGCCTTACGAGGCGGATTCTTGTGCAAAGGGAATGATTTTTTTTCAAATTACGGTCATAATTGCTTACTTTTGTTGTCTAATTAACATAAAAATGGATTTACCGGTAGATTTTGTCAACTCCATGCGTGAGCAGTTGGGCGAGGAGAGATCCCGTAGACTGGAGGAAGGATTGGGAGCCGAGCCTTCCGTGTCTGTTCGTCTCAACCCTTTTAAAGCCGATGCTTTGTCCCCCTTGTCTTCCGGTGCCGAGCCGGTGCCTTGGTGCGGATGGGGCCGTTATCTGCCTCAACGTCCGCCTTTCACGTTCGACCCCCTGTTGCATGCCGGTGTGTATTATGTACAGGAGGCCGCTTCCATGTTCTTGGCATCCGCTTTACGTCCCTATGTTGGTACCGATCCGTTGGTGGCGCTGGATCTTTGTGCCGCTCCGGGCGGAAAGTCCACGCTGGTCCGTTCCGTACTTCCAGCCGGCAGTCTGCTGGTGAGCAACGAACCTATACGGGCACGGGCGCAGGTGCTGGCCGAGAACATGACCAAATGGGGCCATCCCGGCACGGTGGTGACGCAAGACTATCCCGATGCTTTCACAGCCCTGACCGCTGTTTTCGATATGGTGATAGCCGATGTGCCCTGTTCCGGCGAGGGCATGTTCCGTAAGGACGAAGGAGCCGTGGCTGACTGGAGTTTGGACAACGTAGCGATGTGTTGTCGCCGGCAGCGAGAGATTCTTACGGACGTATGGCCTGCGCTGAAGCCCGGCGGACTGCTGGTGTACAGCACCTGCACGTTCAATCGGCATGAGGATGAGGAGAATATAGCTTGGATAGTTCGTACTCTGGGAGCCGAGGTGCTGCCGGTACCGGTGGATCCGACTTGGCAGGTGACGGGCAACCTGCTGCCCGAAACGGCTTCTGCCGAAGATGCCGGAGACGGTTCCGGGGCTTTCCCCGTTTACCGTTTCCTGCCCGGTACCACCCGTGGCGAAGGCTTTTTCCTGGCCGTGTTGCGCAAGAACGGCAGCCTGCCGCTTGGCAGAGAGGCCGTCGGAGGCGAAGGGGCGGAGCGTCGTAAGGCCTGCCGCAAGAAAGACAGGGGCAGCCGGACGTCGGCGCCTCCGTTTCCCGCCGCATGCCGCACTTGGTTGCAGGCGCCGGACGATTACACGTTTTTTTCGGATACTGACGGTCTGTGGCGGGCTTTTCCTGCCTCCTATGCCGGTTTGTTCCGGCTCTTGCGCGAGCATTGTACGGTGCTCCATGCCGGCGTGCCTGTGGCCGAATGCAAGGGGCGCGACTGGATACCGGCCCACGGGCTGGCGTTGAGTACGGCTTTCCGTCGCGAAGCGTTCGCCTGCTGCGAACTGGACTATGCGCAAGCCGTGGCCTATTTGCGCAAGGAAGCCCTCGTGTTGCCGTCCGATGTGCCGCGCGGTGTGGTCTGTCTGACGTATCGCGGCGTCCCGCTCGGTTTTGCCAAACAGCTCGGCAACCGTGCCAACAATCTTTATCCGCCGGAGTGGCGCATTCGTAGCGGCCACGTCAGTCCGTTTTGCCTGTGGGAGTAGGCTTATAACAACAACGGGGTATGCTTCCGTTACGGACGCATACCCCGTTGCTTGTCAGTTAGGCGGCCTTTTTTCGCTTTGTGGTGGTAAAACCATTCGGACGCAGTCTCTTGTTTTTGAGCCTTCTGGCTGTCCGCCTTTCTTTGGGCTGGCTTTGTTAGTTCTTCCCTAATGCACACGGAACATAATAGGTAGTGTGAATTTTACACGTACCGGTTTGCCGTCATGCCTGCCCGGCTTCCATTTAGGCATTAATTTTACAATACGTTCTCCTTCCTGGCCTAAAGCGGGATGTGGTGTCCGAATCGCTTTCACTGCTTCGACGGAACCGTCTCTTTCGATGACGAAGGAAACCAAAACCCGACCGCCAATACCCTTTTTTTGTAAGCTGTCGGGATACACGATGTTCTGTCGCATAAAGTTACCCATGGCGTCCATACCGCCGGGATATTCGGGGAGAACCTGGACAATCTCATATATCCGATTCGTATCTGCGACTTCAGTTGCAGAGCCGGAGACTTTCGAATTCATTGTGTCGACCGGAGCAGCAGCCGTTTTCTGTTCAGGCTTTTCAGATAGCGTGCTATCGGTGTTTGCCATTCTGTTTGGGCTGGTTCTGTTTGCCGGGTGTTGGACTTTCCGGGAAAAAAAGGGCTCGTTATTCTGGGGCTTTTGTGCCGGACACGGTAAACCGTTTGTCAGGAGAACGATGAATAGGGCGAAGATTACGCCTAGAGCTTGTGCGGTAAATTTCATAAATGTATGTGTTTAATGAGTTTTTCTGCTTTCGTTATGCAAAATTAAGTATTTTTTCCAAGCACTATGTGCTGTAACTTGTCTATAATTATAATTTTATGGAAAACCAAGGGCTTCCGACTTTGAAAAAGATTCTTCCCGAAGCGTTTTTCCACCGTATTGGGCAGGAATACTTGACATCATGTTTTGATCTGTAAGATTCAAACCTTGGTATGCAGACATCAAAGTTTGTTTTGTGCGTTTCACGTCTTGATGCCGGGACGGCAGGCCGGAGAGAAAAAGTTGCCGCATGCGTCCGACGGTTTTCTCTCTCCGGGAACTCTGTTTTTTTGTCCTTCTGTTTGCGCACACAGAAAAACGGCCTTTTTTAAGATTTCGTCTCTCGTTTATTTGTCTTCTCCGCTAAAAAAACGTAGTTTTGCAGCAACGAATGTAAAATTTAACTATACATGAAAAACTTATTCCATTCATTATCAGTGTTTCTTCTGCTGTGTGCCGTACAGGTGGCCGCACAAGACAAGTTTCAGGGCTACACGGTGACGGGCGAAGGCGCCTGGTGCTGGTTTGCCGATCCGCGCGCCCTGCATTACGAAAACGAAAGCGGCACCATCAACGCTTCCTACTTAGGCTATATCGACGTACACGGCAACATCAAAGCCACGCAGACGGACTTCCGTACCGGGGTGCGCAGCGAGGTGCTGGTGCGCTCGTATTTCCAGCCCGACGATCACAACAACCCCACGTTTCTGGTGCTGCCCGACGAGCGGGTGCTCATCATCTACTCCCGCCACACGGACGAGCCGGCCTTTTATTATCGTGTGTCGAAACGACCGGGCGACATCACCACGCTGGGCGAGGAGAAAGTCATCCGCACCGGTAACAACACCACATACCCTTCGCCGTTCATCCTGAGCGACGACCCCACCCACTTCTACCTGTGCTGGCGCGGGATAGGGTGGCATCCCACGATAGCCAAGTTGTCGTTGCCCGACGAGAACGACGACGTGAACATAGAGTGGGGTCCCTATCAGATGGTGCAGTCCACCGGCGCGCGTCCGTATGCCAAGTATTACAGCAACGGGAAGGACAAGCTGTACATGACCTACACCACCGGACACCCCGACAACGAACAGCCCAACTGGCTCTACTTTAATGTGATTAACCTGAACGCCACGCCAAACGCCGACGGCACGGTAAGCACCAATCCCACGTTGGAAGACATCCGGGGCAATCGGCTCTCGACCATTTCGGTCGGTAAGTTCAACGTGAATAAAACCAACGACTACAAGAATCGTTATCCCTATACGATTGTTGATGCACCCGCCAACATGCGCGCTTGGGTGTGGCAGATAGCCTGCGACGCCGAAGACCGCCCCGTGATAGCGATGGTGCGCATCAACGGCGGGAAAACACAGCACGAATATTATTATGCCAAGTGGACGGGTAGCCGTTGGCGCCAGACCGATCTGGCCGACGGCGGCGGGCGCTTCCATACGTCAAATACGGAGTATTGCTACAGCGGCGGCGAGGCGATCGATCCGGAAAATCCGAACGTCGTTTATTTGTCTATTCCCACTTCGGGCCTTTCGGGGCAGCGTGTGTATGAAATCTGGAAATATATGTTGAACGACGAAGGTGCCGTGACGGACGGGGAGCAGATAACCCGTAACTCGGACAAAAACAACGTGCGGCCTTTCGTGCTGCCGGGTTCGGCCGGCTCGCCTCTGCGACTGGGCTGGATGAACGGCGACTACCAGTATTGGATGGTGAAGAAAGATTATCCGGCGGGTTATCCCACGGCTATCCACTGCGACTACGACTGGCGGGAGGAGACAGCGGTGCCGGCGGTGACCGTGCGCCGCGACTATGCCGCGCAGGCCGTGACAGCCGGACAGGGCGAAACGTTGCAATGGGAACCGCAGGCCGGGACGGCTGCGTTCAGTTGCAATGTGAATCTGAAGCTGAGCGCAGCGGCCTATCACGGTGTGTTGCTGAGCGGCAACGGATGGACATTGGGTGTGGACGAAAGCACCGTACGGCCTTATATCATGGTCAACGGAGTGCGTTACGAAAGTGCCAACAAACTGTACACGTCGGACAACTGGGCGCTGAACTCCAACGGAACGAACGGTGACAACTGGCCCACGCCGCTGGCCGACTTCAACCTGTCGGTGACGTACGACGGGGCGACGCTGACCGTGTATCGCAACGGGTTGATCGATCAGAAGCTGGACGGCATTGCGCTGGAGACTTCCGGTGAGTTGCGCATCGGCGGATTCGAAGGATGGCTGAACAGTGCCGTCGTATATGCGGGGTGCCTGAGCCAGGAGGTGCTGAAGAGCGAGTTGAAAGCCGGTGTGCTGGCCGGACTGTGCCTGCCCGCCGAGGTGGTTACCGATGTGGTGCTGCCCGCAAAGGTCGGTGGCGAAAGCATTGTCTGGACGTCCGATAAGGAAGATATAATAGGTGCAGACGGTACGTTTCGTGCCCCGGAGGCTGCTGTCGAGGTGCGCTTGACGGCGGCGATCCAGGGTGTTACCCGCGAATTTGTATGTACGGCCTTGCCGCGCCGTATCGAGCAGAACCTGCTGGCGTTCTATGACTTCGAGACGGAAAGTGTTCGGCAGGAAGACGAAAGCGTATATGTGGAGGACAGAAGCGGGCGGCGGAACGACTTGGCCGTGAAAGGGGGAGCTACTGTAGACGGCAGGCTGAATCTGACTCAGAACCGACCGACAGCTTTTGCCGCCAACGGCTATGCCGTGTTGCCTGCCGGTGTGATGGACAGTCTGCGGAGCTATACCGTGCTGGTCACCGTTACCCCGACGGCTCTGTCTGCCGCTCCTCGTATCTACGATTTCGGTTCCCATTCCGGTAACAGTCTGTTCCTGCGCGCCAACGCGCTGGCTGCCGGCATCAAATACAACGGCGGCACCACCACGATGGTAAACGGAAGTGTGGCGCTGGAGGCCGGTAAGACATATAAGATGGCTGTCACCTTCGACGCGCGTACCGGTCTCACCGATATGTATGTGAACGGCGTATTGGCAGGCAGCGGTACCGAGAATAAAATCGAGGCATATATGCTGGCGGCACAGAACGCCTGCACGCGCAACTACCTGGGCCGTACGCAATGGTGGGACACCTCTTATGCCAACGACAACGGCGACTTCGTGGGCACGATGGATGATTTCAGGCTATATAACACCTGTCTCTCACCCGACGAAATTTGCGCCCTGCAAGGTATTCGCCGCGAGGACGAGGCATTGAACATCGATTGTACGTACCGGTTGGAGAATCCCGGTTTCGAGGAGACTTTCACGGTGCTGGCCAACTCCGGCGTCACCTCCGACCGTGCTGTCTATGTTCCTCAAGGGTGGACGGTAAATTATACGGAGCGCGACCGCAACGATATGACGGTGCTGAACGGCACATGCCTGTATGCCGACCTTTTTACGGGCATCCCCACCACGAACGGCGGTGGGGAAAATGCTTATCTGGTACGCCAGAAATGGGGCCGGTCGGTCATCAGCCTGGAACAGAAACTCGATACGCTGCCTGCCGCCTATTACCAGTTGGGGGCCGAGGTGTGGCAGAACGGACTGGGAGGCAATGCCAGTGTGTGGGTCACACCGGCAGCCGGTGCGGTTTCGGAGGCTACGGCTTCGGTGACGGCTCCTGCCAACACCGCCGCATGGCAGCGCGTGTCTGTGGGATTCCGTTGCGACGGCGTAGTGCCCGTCAGTCTGGGAGTGAAGGCCTTGCATAACTCGGACGGGAGCGAGAAGTTTCTCGGCTTCGACAATCTTACGCTGACAGACGTGACGGCTAACCGTACGGAAGAGGAGATTTATACGTTGCTGACGGAGATGAAAGGGGCTGGCGACCGGTTGCTGGCCGGCTCGTCGCTGGAAGATGCCGTGCGCGCCTCGCTCGATGCTGCCTGTCGGAACGCGGAGACTGTTTCGGCGGAATCCTCTTATGCAGAGCTGATGGAGGCCTATCGGGGCTTGCGCGATGCCTTGCGGGCGGTGCACAATCCGGGGTTGCTTACGGCCTTGCAGGCGGCGAAAGCGAGTGGCGATGCGCTCTCTGATGTGTACGACTTGAACGGACGTCTGTTGCGCCGCCGGGTGGCGCCGTCTCAGATGCGTCATATGAGGCCCGGCCTGTATATTCACAATCAACGTAAGATACGGGTCAGATAACGGGCTTTTCAACGTTCGTTTTTCGTGAAAACGCCACACCTGTCCTCGGAGGGGTGTGGCGTTTTCACGAAAAGTATTATCTTTGCTGTCCGAATCAATCAAAACGCTCATGATAGTATGTATTGCGGAAAAGCCCAGTGTGGCGAAAGACATAGCCCATGTGCTGGGAGCCGTGCACTCGCATGATGGTTACATGGAGGGCAACGGATATCAGGTGACATGGACGTTCGGACATTTGTGCGAACTCAAGGAACCGCATGAGTACACTCCGCTGTGGAAACAGTGGAGCCTGGGTGCTTTGCCTATGATTCCGCCGCGTTTCGGCATTAAGCTCAAGGCCGACAAGGGGATTGAAAAGCAATTCCGTATCATTGAGAGCCTGATGCGGCAGGCCGACGGCATCATCAACTGCGGCGATGCCGGCCAGGAAGGTGAACTTATTCAGCGTTGGGTGATGCAGAAGGCGGGCGCCCGTTGCCCCGTCAAGCGTCTTTGGATTTCATCGTTGACGGAAGAAGCCATTCGTGAAGGCTTCCAGACGTTGAAAGATCAGGGTGAATATCAGTCGCTCTACGAGGCCGGACTGAGCCGTGCCATCGGCGACTGGACACTGGGTATGAACGCTACCCGGTTGTACACACTGAAGTACGCGCAGAACCGTCAGGTACTTAGTATCGGTCGCGTGCAGACACCGACGTTGGCGCTGATCGTGAAGCGGCAGGAAGAGATTGCGCATTTCAAGCCGGAACCTTATTGGGTGCTGACCACCGTTTACCGCGACACGGTGTTTACGGCTGTAATGGAACAGGACGAGGAGGAGGCACCGGCGCAGACGGTGGCGGAGGCCGACAAGAAAAAGAATGCCCTGGCTCGCCGGGGATTTTCCACGCAGGAGGAAGGCGAGGCCGCGCTGGCCGCCATCCGCGACGCTCTGTTCACCGTGACGGATGTGAAGACCAAGAAAGGCACGGAGGCGCCGCCCCGTTTGTTTGATCTGACGTCGCTACAGGTGGAGTGTAACCGGAAATTCGGTTATTCCGCCGAACAGACCCTCCAGCTGATACAGAGCCTGTACGAAAAGAAGCTCACTACTTATCCCCGTGTCGACACCACTTTCCTGAGCGACGACATCTATCCCAAATGCCCGCGTATATTGGAAGGACTGACGGCGTATGCCGCCTTTACGTCACCGTTGGCAGGCCAAAAACTGCTCAAGAGCAAAAAGGTGTTCGACACTTCTAAGGTAACCGATCACCATGCCATCATACCGACCGGAGTTCCGGCTCATAATATGACCGATATGGAGAAGACGGTGTACGATCTGGTAGCCC
Source organism: uncultured Paraprevotella sp. (assembly GCA_910584955.1). Lineage (GTDB taxonomy): Bacteria > Bacteroidota > Bacteroidia > Bacteroidales > Bacteroidaceae > Paraprevotella. Next base: position 14,334 of record CAJUDC010000029.1, read on the forward strand.
GGCGTTTCATCGGGGCATTTTATCCCGATTGCCGTTTCCTGCAGACTACCGTACGGGGTGCGGTAGAGGACATTGCGTTCAAAGTGACCGGTAAACAGATTGCGGATCCGGGATGGCGGGTGCTGTATGGAGCAAACGGTGGCGCTGATACCGAGAAACCGGCGGAGGACGAACGTACGCTACCTGCCTTTCAGAAAGGCGAGAGCGGGCCGCATCGTCCCGAACTGGCCGAGAAATGGACACAGCCGCCCAAGCCCTACACCGAGGCCACACTGTTGCGTGCTATGGAAACGGCCGGCCGGCTGGTGGAGGACGACGAACTGCGCGATGCGCTGAAGGAGAACGGCATCGGACGACCTTCTACACGCGCGGCGATCATCGAGACGCTTTTTAAACGGCATTATATACGTAAGGAGCGCAAGAATCTGATGGCTACTCCTACCGGTGTGGAATTGATCGGCCTGATACGAGAAGAACTGTTGAAGAGCGCCGAGCTGACCGGTATATGGGAAAAGAAACTTCGCCAGATAGAAAAACACGATTATAGCGCGCAGAAGTTCCTGGAGGAACTTAAGCAGATGGTGGCCGATCTGGTGCAAACGGTATTGGCCGACAATGAGAACCGAAGGGTAACGGCTGCACCGGAAGAGAAAAAGACCGATGCCCCCAAGCGCAAACGTGCCGCGCGGAAGAAAACGGAACCGAAAGCGGCCCCGGTGGCCGAAGGCGACGTGTGTCCGCTTTGCGGTAAGGGGCGTATTCTGAAAGGCCGTACGGCATACGGCTGTTCCGAATGGAGAAACGGATGCACTTTCCGTCAGCCTTTTGAACAATAAACAACGGGATAATTCGTTTATTTCAGCATGGGACGTAAGTTTGCATATCACGGATTGGGTTGGCTGTTGCTCCTGCTGCTTGCCGCTTGCGGGGCAGAGAACAACATGAAAAAGGGAGAACAGTTCTATGCCTTGGGCGAATATTTCGAGGCGGCAGCCGAATTCAAGAAAGCTTATATGCGAACCCCCGTCAAGGAACGTAAGAAGCGGGGAGAACGTGCCTATAAAGCCGCCGACTGCTACCGGCGTATCAATTACACGGCCAAGGCGGTGGGATCGTATCAGAACGCCGTCCGTTACAAATACCCGGACAGTATCGCGTTCCTTTATTTGGCCGACATGCAGCGCAAGAACGGCGACTACAAGAAAGCGGCACAGAATTACCAAACTTATCTCGAGTTCGATCCGACGAACGAACTTGCCCGTAACGGCTTGGAAAGCTGTACGATGGCGCCGATCTGGCGCAAGCATCCCACGAACTATACGGTGAAGAAGCAACCTATATTTAATTCCCGTCGTACGGATTTCTCTCCTGTATTGTACGGCGATGATTTCGACCAGCTGTATCTGACGTCTACCCGTCCGCAGGCCACCGGTGGCGAAATCAACGGTATCACGGGAACCAAGAGCGGTGACATTTTCCTCTCCAAAAAAGACGACAAGGGCAAGTGGGGACAGCCCGAACGCATCGAGTCGGAAGTAAACAGTGAGTTCGACGAAGGGGCTTGTGCTTTCTCGCCGGATGGAAAAACGATGTACTTCACCCGTTGTACTTTTGACGCCGATTACCCCCGTTATGCGCAGATCTATACTTCTTCCCGCTCGGACGCCTCCTGGGGGAAGCCGCAATTGCTGGAACTTACCAAAGACACGCTTTCTTCTTTTGCTCATCCCGCCGTATCGCCTGACGGCAATTGGCTGTATTTTGTTTCCGACATGCCCGGCGGACTGGGCGGACTGGACCTTTGGCGGGTGCGCCTGACCGGTCATGGTTTGGGAGGTGTGGAAAATCTGGGTGAACCGGTCAATACACCGGGCGACGAGATGTTTCCGACGTTCCGTCCCAACGGCGATCTGTATTTCTCGTCGAACGGCCATGTGGGTATGGGGGGATTGGATCTGTTTTGTGCTTGCTGCGACAGCACGGGCCTGTGGACAGTGGAAAATCTGAAATACCCCATGAATTCGCCCGGCGACGATTTCGGTATGACGTTCGAGGGACTGCACAACCGGGGTTACTTCAGTACGAACCGGGGGGATGCCCGGGGATGGGACCATGTGATGAGCTTTGAATGCCCCGAGGTATTGCAGACCGTGAAGGGGTGGGTGTACGAGAAAGACGGCTATGAACTGCCCGACGGGCTGGTGTATATGGTGGGTAATGACGGCACTAACCTGAAATTGAGCGTGCGGGGCGACGGCTCCTTCACGCAGCAGATACAGCCGAATGTGGATTATATTTTCCTGGGAACCTGTAAGGGCTTCCTGAATCATAAGGAGGAGTTGCGGATAGACACCAGCAGCGTGAGCCGCGAATACGTGCTTCAGTTCCCGCTGGCTTCCATTACGGCGCCCGTGTTGGTCAACAATGTGTTCTATGCTTTCGACAGTGCCGAGCTGACTCCCGAGTCCACCCAGGCACTGGACGAACTGGTGGAGTTGCTCAATGAGAATCCGAATGTAACCATTGAACTGAGTTCGCATTGCGACTATCGGGGCAATGACGCCTATAACATGCGCTTGTCTCACCGCAGGGCGGAGTCGGTGGTGCGCTATCTGATTGCCCATGGCATCCAGGAAGACCGTCTTACTCCGATGGGCTACGGGGAGAGCCGACCGAAAGTGGTACGTCGGAAACTGACGGAAACGTATGCGTTTCTTCACGAGAACGATACGCTTACCGAGGCCTTCATCCTGAAGTTGCCCGAGGAAGAGCAGGAAATCTGTAATGCACTGAACCGCCGTACCGAGTTCAAGGTGTTGCGCACTACATACGGACTTTTTGACAAGAACGGCAAGATTCTGTTAAAGCCGGAGGAGAAATCCGTTCCCGACCAACCGGAAGAAGAGTAAGGGACGTGGCCCCGTTGTTTACGCCCGCTTCTCCGCTGTTTTCTTTTTTTATCCTATTTATGTTTTTTTGTGTTGGAGCGGCTCGTTCGGGGCCGGTGCTCCAAAAATTATTAATTCTGTGATACGGATTTGGTTTTGCAGGCAAAAAAGAGTAGCTTGCAGTCGTGACAGAGAGAGGGAGCACGATAGTATGAACTTTTAAACTAAATTGCGTATGAGAATCTTATTGATAGAATCAGGTGTTGTCCGTCGCCTGCCTCTGGTAGAACGCATTCTGAAGAACAAACTCGCCGAAGCCCATATCGAGAATGTTGAAGTGGAATCCGCTACCGTATCGGAGCAGGTGCTCGGACAGACGGACAGGCAGATGGCCGATACCGTCGACGAAGCGGATATGGCCGCTCATTCTTCCATCAGACTGCTTACCCGGAAATTACTGAACAGCGCGGACCTGGTGCTGGTGATGGCCCGGGAACAGCGCGACTTCCTTACGAAGTTCGTCGATTATAACCGGTGGAATTGTCTGCATGTGTTCCAGCATTATTGCTTCGGTCGGGATGAAGATCTGACAGAGCCGGCATGTGAACGGGAGAACGACCTCCTTTATCGGCAGATCATGGAATCGGTGGAGGAAGGCTGTAGGAAGATTGTGCAGAAAGTATCGGAAATACTGGACGTCTCGTCCAGTAAAGTCCAGCAGTTGGCATTGGAATAGGATAACCGTATGTTTGTCTGCTGAAAAATGGCGACCGGCTCGTGGAAAAGAGCGATGTGCGGCGTCTGAAGTACAAACCGGGCCTTGAATTATACAGTTCAAAGCCCGGTTTGTAACGTTCACGGTTTGATTTGTATAAACGGTGCCTTGTTTTGCACTTTGCGGGAGCAGAACGGAACGTTCGGTTCCTCGGTTCCCGATGTTGTGTGCGCGGTCTTGTCTGTTTCTTATGAATTTCATCGTTTTTTGTCTGCGAAAAGATTTGTTTTTACTAAAATCTTCCTATTTTTGTGCTTGTAGGAAGCTGAAAGGGAAATATGATAATGATTATGAAGAGGATAGCGGCAGGCATGTTGGGGATGGCGACTTTGGGAGGGCACCCCTTGGGCGCGGAGGCATACCGGATCCCGGCAGAAGAAGTTCATGTCCGTAATGTCGCGGACACAGGGTGTGTGGTGCGGGAAGATACGGATTCTGTATATGGGATGGTGGATGTGTTGCCGGCGTATCCGGGTGGCGAGGATGCTCTTTTACGAACCGTGTGGAGCCGGATGGTTTATCCGCCGGAATGTATGCGCGATTCCGTGGAGGGGCGTGTCATGGTGTCTTTCGTGGTGGAAATGGATGGCCGTGTGTCCCATGTGCAGGCTATACGAAGCCCTCATCCCGCTTTGTCGGCAGCGGCGGAAAACGCGCTGCGTGGGCTGCACGGATTCACTCCGGGGCGGATTGCCGGTAAAGAAGTTCGTACGAAAATGGTACTTCCGGTCATGTTTCGCTTGGGCGGATCTCCCCAAAGAGATGAGCAGCGTGGGACTGGAACGGTTTGGGAGGAACCGGATGAACGTATGCCGGAGTTTCCGGGTGGAAATCAGGCGATGGCCGAATGGGTAGGCCGGCATCTGAAGTATCCGAAGAAAGCCCCGGCCCGCTGTATGGATGGCAAGGTATATGTATCTTTCGTGGTGGAGACAGACGGTACGATAACAGAGGTGAAGACTTTGAAAAGCCCGCATCCCGATATGACGGTCGAAGCTGAGAAGGTGATACGTAAGATGCCTAAATGGAAACCGAGCACGCGGAACGGAGTACCCGTCCGCATGAAGTGGGTGCTTCCCATTTTGTTTAAGCGTTTTTAGGCCGAAGACTGCGATAGCCGGTTGCGTCCGGCGCAGGACATGATAGAAACCGGAGGAAAGGTCTGCAACATCGGGATACGGATGTTGCAGACCTTTTTGTAAGGTATCGGTGATTGGGCCTATCGGAAGGGAGACTGGAGAAATAAAAAACCGCCGCTGTGCGGAAAAGGCACGGCGGCGGTAAGCGTAACCGGATGAGGCTCCGGCGGTCAGTTTCAGTCTTCCTTATCCAACAGGATGTTCATCATTTCGCAAGCAGCCTTGGCAACGGAGGTTCCGGGGCCGAAAATGGCGGCTACGCCGGCCTGATACAGGAAGTCGTAGTCCTGTGCGGGAATCACACCGCCGGCAATCACCATGATGTCGTCGCGTCCCAGTTTCTTCAGCTCGTCGATTACCTGCGGAACCAACGTTTTGTGGCCGGCGGCCAATGAGCTTACGCCCAATATGTTCACGTCGTTCTCAACGGCTTGGCGGGCCGCCTCGGCCGGTGTCTGGAACAACGGACCCATGTCTACGTCGAAACCGCAGTCGGCGTAACCTGTGGCGCATACTTTGGCACCCCGGTCGTGACCGTCCTGTCCCATTTTGGCAATCATGATACGCGGGCGTCTTCCCTCTTGTTTGGCGAACTCTTCGGTCAACTCGCACGCTTTGGCGAAGTCGGCATCTGCTTTGCTTTCGGATGAATACACTTGTGATATAGTTCGGATGACAGCTTTGTAACGGCCCACGATGGCTTCGCAGGCATCGGATATTTCTCCCAGTGTGGCGCGTACGCCGGCGGCTTTTACGGCCAGGTCGAGCAGGTTGTGCTCGCTCTTGCGTCCTTCGTTAAAGTCTTTCACGCAGGCGGTAATGTCAGCCAGTGCTTTCTGTACGGCGGCTTCGTCGCGGTTGGCTTTCACCTGTTTCAGGTTCTCTTCCTGTTGCAGGCGTACGGCTGTGTTGTCCACTTCCAGAATGTCGATCGGATCTTCGTGTTCCAGGCGGTATTTGTTCACGCCGACGATGGTCTGTGCGCCGGAGTCGATGCGTGCCTGTGTGCGGGCTGCCGCTTCTTCGATACGCATTTTGGGCAGACCGGTCTCGATGGCCTTGGCCATACCGCCGAGTTTTTCAATCTCCTGAATGTGTTCCCAGGCTTTGTGCACCAGTTCGTTGGTCAGTGTCTCCACGTAGTAGGAGCCGGCCCACGGGTCGATGTGTTTGCAAACCTGCGTTTCGTTCTGGATGTAGATCTGCGTGTTACGTGCGATACGTGCCGAGAAGTCGGTGGGCAGGGCGATGGCTTCGTCCAGCGAGTTGGTGTGCAGCGACTGGGTATGTCCCAATACGGCGGCCATGGCTTCGATACAGGTACGGCCTACGTTGTTGAACGGATCCTGTTCCGTGAGCGACCAGCCCGAAGTCTGCGAATGCGTACGCAAGGCCATGGATTTGGGGTTCTTGGCACCGAAACTCTTTACGATTTTGGCCCACAGCAGACGGGCTGCGCGCATCTTGGCGATTTCCATGAAGTGGTTCACGCCGATGGCCCAGAAGAACGACAGGCGCGGTGCGAAAGCGTCGATGTCGATGCCTGCATTCACGCCGGCACGGAGGTAGTCCATACCGTCGGCCAGTGTGTAGGCCAGTTCGATGTCGGCTGTGGCACCGGCTTCCTGCATGTGATAGCCCGAGATGGATATAGAGTTGAATTTCGGCATCTTCTGCGAGGTGAACTCAAAGATGTCGGCGATGATCTTCATGGAGAAGGCGGGCGGGTAGATGTAAGTGTTGCGCACCATGAACTCTTTCAGAATATCGTTCTGAATGGTTCCGGCCATCTCCTCCAGCTGGGCGCCTTGCTCAAGACCGGCGTTGATATAGAACGCCAGAATCGGCAGTACCGCGCCGTTCATGGTCATGGACACGGACATCTTGTTCAAGGGGATACCTGCGAAAAGCACTTTCATGTTCTCCAGCGAACAGATGGATACACCGGCTTTGCCCACATCGCCCACCACGCGTTCGTTGTCCGGGTCATAGCCCCGGTGTGTGGGAAGGTCGAAGGCTACGGACAGACCTTTCTGTCCGCTGGCCAGATTGCGGCGGTAGAAGGCGTTGCTCTCTTCGGCTGTGGAGAATCCGGCATACTGACGGATGGTCCACGGGCGGAACGGGTACATCATGCTGTACGGGCCGCGCAAGAACGGAGGTATACCGGCAGCAAAGTCCAGATGCTCCATCCCTTCAAGGTCTTCTTGTGTATAGACCGGTTGTATATCTATTTGTTCCGGTGTCTTCCAGTTGGCGGATATACCGTTTTCTTTTTGCCAGTCCCGACCGTTTTTGGCTTCGATTCCGGCGAATATGTCGATGTCTTTAAAACTCTTTCTTGTCATTTGATTCCCAATTTTGCGTTATACTCTTTCAATGTCTTCAGCTGGTCCACACGCACGTGGATGAAGTTCTCGATGCCGGCTGCCTTCAGCTCCTCGCTGCATGCCGGTGCACCCGCTACAACGAACAGAGCGCGACCGTCCAGCGCTTTGAACGCGGGGATGGCGTATTCGGCGTATTCATCGTCGCTGGAGCAAAGCACCACGATGTCGGCTCCTGCTTTCAATGCTGCCTCCACTCCTTCTTCAACCGTGGGGAATCCGAGGTTGTCTATCACCTTGTATCCGGCGCAAGCCAGGAAATTGCAGCTGAACTGTGCGCGGGCCTGTCGCATGGCCAGATTGCCGATGGTCAGCATGAAAGCTGTCGGTTGCTTGGCGGCTTGTTCGGTTTGCAGCCGCAGGGCTTCGAAATCGCTGGCCAGGCGGCTGGTTTCGATGCGGGCATACGGTTTTTCACATTCGCTGCCGTGGCTGTGGCAACATCCGCAGGCGGCCACGGGCGCTTTGCCATCGCTGGTCTCCGTGAAGTTGGGGAACTGATTGGTTCCCAACAGGAACTCGCGACGTTTGCCGGCGTTGGCATGGCGTGCCTTGTCGGTGTCGTTGATCGTTTGCTGGATCGTTCCGTTTTGGGCGGCTGCCAGGAATCCTCCTTCTTCTTCGACGGAAAGGAAGAGTTTCCAGGCTTCGCCGGCCAGCGAAGTTGTCAGCGTTTCCAGGAAATAGGAACCGCCGGCCACGTCTACGATCTTGTCGAAATGACATTCCTCCTTCAACAGCAACTGCTGATTGCGGGCAATGCGTTCGGCAAATTCGGTCGGGGTCTCATACGGCTGGTCGAACGGTGTCACGACAATGGATTCCACATTGGCCAAGGCGGCGCTCATGGCTTCCGTCTGTGTACGGAGCATATTTACGTGGCTGTCGAAAACCGTCAGGTTGTACTCGCTGGTAGTAGCGTTTACGTACATCTTGCAGGCACAGTGGCACAGACCGTCGGCACCGGTGTTGCAGCAGTCCGGGCACGTGCATTTCGGTTCGTATTGTTTCACGATTTCGGCCCAGAGCATGCGGGCGGCGCGGAATTTGGCGATTTCCATGAAATAAACGCCGCTGATGCCGAAGTTGAATTTGATTTTCTTGGCAGCCAAAGCAGCCGGAACGCCGGCTTCGACCAGCTGGTTCAAGTACTCGTTACACCATGCCAGTGCATATCCCAGTTCC
>CAJUDC010000030.1:0-6551 GCA_910584955.1 uncultured Paraprevotella sp.
TGTTTGTCAAGGACTTGCATTTATAACAAGTAATTAAGCTGCGAATTTAAGGTAAAACAAAGTATTTTGTAGGGTAACAAAGGTAGAGATAAAAAAGAAGAAACGGGCACTTTTACACCCTTTTTTCTAAAAGGGTTCGTGTTTTTTCTCGGGCGTCGGGTAGACGGTAGCTTTTTCAGAAGTATGGCAACAGCGCAGATCCCGTTGCCACTATCCGTGTGAACACGTTGGCAGGACAGCTTTTCCCGGAGGAAGCGTTGTCGTAACAGCCGAGCAGGGTAATTCGTTTGTTTTCAGTAAACCGAATGATGGATAGTGCCCATACGCGGTGTTTCTGAGAATAGGTTTCCGGGACCAGGGAACGGCCATCCGGTATCGTCCCCAACCGGCGTTTCCGGTAGTGTCTGTCCCTGTGCGCATGCTCAAAAAGGTATTTTTTTGCCGAATCTTTTTGTGTCTATATTGAAAATAAGTATATTTGTTTGTGAAACACGTCGTAAAGAGAGTTTAAATCTAATATTCTATACATACTAATTGAAAAAAACATGAGTTTGAGAATTGTTGTACTTGCCAAGCAAGTTCCTGACACACGAAACGTGGGGCCGGACGCCATGACACCCGAAGGGACGGTGAACCGCTCCGCATTGCCTGCCATTTTCAATCCCGAGGATCTGAATGCGCTGGAGCAGGCGCTTCGATTGAAAGATCAGCATCCCGGTTCTACGGTTACCATCGTCACGATGGGACCTCCGCGCGCGGCCGAAGTGATCCGCGAGAGCCTGTACCGGGGCGCGGACAATGGATATTTACTGAGCGACCGCGCTTTTGCGGGAGCCGACACGCTGGCCACATCCTATGCCTTGTCGGCAGCTATCCGCAAGATAGGCGTGCCCGACATCATACTGGGAGGCCGGCAGGCTATCGACGGTGATACGGCCCAGGTTGGGCCGCAGGTGGCTCAGAAGCTCGGTTTGCCGCAGGTGACTTATGTGGAGGAAGTACTGTCGTGTGCCGACGGTCGTATCACCCTGAAACGCCACATCGACGGTGGCGTGGAGACGGTGGAGGCTCCGCTGCCCGTAGTGCTGACGGTGAACGGGAGTGCGGCGCCCTGTCGTCCGCGCAATGCCAAGTTGGTGATGAAGTACAAGCGTGCATTGGCTCCGATGGAGAAACCGGCCGAAGGACTGCCTTACGCCGAGGCCTACGAGAAAAAGCCTTATCTGACCTTGGGGCAGTTCAGCGCCGCCGAGGTGGATGCCGATTTGCAGCAGTGCGGTTTGAGCGGTTCGCCGACAAAGGTGAAGGCGGTGGAGAACATCGTGTTCAAGGCAAAAGAGAGTAAGACACTGACGGCCTCCGATGCCGACGTGGAGAGCCTGATTCAGGAATTGTTGGCTAATCATACCATTGGATAAGCATATGAATAACGTATTTGTATATTGCGAGCTTGAAGGCACGACCGTGGCCGAAGTAAGCCAGGAATTACTAACCAAAGGCCGCAAGTTGGCCAACACATTGGGCGTTCAACTGGAAGCTGTGGCGGCAGGCACCGGCATCACGGGGCATATCGAACAGCAGATAGTGCCTTACGGTGTGGACAGACTGCATATTTTCGATGCACCGGGACTTTCGCCTTATACCTCGCTTCCTCATACTTCTATTTTGGTTAATCTCTTCAAGCAGGAGCAGCCCCAGATCTGTCTGATGGGCGCCGATGTGGTGGGGCGCGACCTCGGGCCGCGTGTGTCCTCCGCTTTGCATTCCGGTCTGACCGCAGATTGTACATCGCTGGAGATAGGGCCGCACGACGATAAGAAAGCCGGTAAGCACTACGAACAGTTGCTCTACCAGATCCGCCCTGCTTTCGGTGGCAATATCGTGGCCACTATCGTGAATCCCGAGAACCGTCCGCAGATGGCTACCGTGCGCAGCGGGGTAATGAAGGCCGAAGTGCTCGACCCCGCTTATCAGGGCGAGATTGTGGTGCATGAGGTGGCCCGCTTCGTACCGGAGACCGACTATGTAGTGAAGGTACTGGACAGGCACGTGGAAAAAGCAAAGAATAATCTTAAAGGAGCGCCTATTATCATCGCCGGAGGATACGGTATGGGTAGCAAGGAAGGATTTGACATGCTCTTCGAACTGGCCCGGGAAATACACGGCGAGGTAGGGGCCAGCCGTGCGGCTGTGGATGCGGGCTTCTGCGACCACGACCTGCAAATCGGCCAGACCGGTGTGACGGTACGTCCCAAGGTGTACATTGCCTGCGGCATATCAGGTGCCATCCAGCATATTGCCGGCATGAAGGAGAGCGGCATCATTATTTCCGTCAATAGCGACCCCGAGGCTCCCATCAACGCCATCGCCGATTATGTGATTCACGGCACGGTGGAAGAGGTGGTGCCTAAGTTGATCAAGTATTACAAACAAAATAGCAAATAATCAAGGATATGGCTAATTTTTATTCAGATATACCGGAACTCAAGTACCACTTGAACAATCCGATGATGAAGCGCATTTGCGAACTGAAAGAGCGTGACTATCGCGACAAGGACGAGTTCGACTACGCACCGGTCGACTATGAGGACGCAATGGACTCCTACGACAAGGTGCTGGATATTGTGGGGGACATCACCGCCAATATCATCGCTCCCAATGCCGAGGGTGTAGATGCAGAGGGGCCTCACTGCCACGACGGACGGGTGGATTATGCCTCGGGAACGGCTGAAAATCTCGACGCCATGGTGAAAGCCGGCATGAATGGCATGACCATGCCACGCAGATACAACGGTTTGAACTTCCCCATTACGCCTTATACGATGTGTGCGGAAATTGTGGCTGCGGGCGACGCCGGATTCGGAAATATATGGTCGTTGCAGGATTGTATCGAGACGTTGTACGAATTTGGTGACGAAGACCAGCACAGCCGTTTTATTCCGCGTATCTGTGCCGGCGAGACCATGTCGATGGACCTTACCGAGCCGGATGCCGGTTCCGACTTGCAGAGCGTGATGCTCAAGGCTACCTACGACGAAGCGGAGGGATGCTGGCGCCTGAACGGAGTGAAGCGCTTTATCACCAACGGCGATGCCGACCTGCACCTCGTGCTTGCTCGCTCGGAGGAAGGCACAAAGGACGGACGCGGTCTGTCGATGTTTATATACGACAAGCGCGATGGCGGCGTGGATGTACGCCGTATCGAGAATAAGCTCGGTATTCACGGCTCGCCCACCTGCGAACTGGTGTACAAGAACGCCAAGGCCGAGCTTTGCGGCAGTCGTAAATTGGGTCTGATAAAATATGTGATGGCCCTGATGAACGGTGCCCGTCTGGGTATTGCCGCCCAGTCGGTGGGCCTGAGCCAGGCCGCCTACAACGAGGGACTGGCTTACGCCCGCGACCGCAAACAGTTCGGTAAGGAGATCATCAACTTCCCGGCTGTTTACGATATGCTGGCCATCATGAAGGCCAAGCTGGACGCCGGTCGTGCGCTGCTTTACCAGACTTCGCGCTATGTGGATATTTATAAGGCGCTGGACGACATTGCCCGTGAGCGTAAGCTGACTCCCGAGGAGCGCGCCGAGCAAAAGAAGTATGCCAAGCTGGCCGACAGCTTTACACCGCTGGCCAAAGGCATGAATTCCGAGTACGCCAACCAGAATGCCTACGACAGCATTCAGATTCACGGCGGGTCGGGCTTCATGCTGGAGTACGCCTGCCAGCGTATCTATCGCGATGCCCGTATCACGTCTATCTACGAAGGTACGACACAGTTGCAGACCGTAGCCGCTATCCGTTACGTCACCAACGGCTCTTATCTGGCTACGCTCCGTGAGTTTGAGCAGATGCCGGTGCTTCCTGAGTACGAATCATACATGAATCGTATTAAGGAAATGACCAACAAGTTGGACGCCTGCACCAACGCAGTCAAGGAGACGGGCGACCAGGAACTGCTTGACTTTGTGGCCCGCCGCCTGATGGAAATGGCCGCCGTGAGCATTATGAGCCATTTGTTGTTACAGGATGCCACCCAACGTCCCGACCTGTTTGCCAAGAGCCTGAACGTATATGTGAATTATGCCGAGGCCGAGGTGGAGAAGCATTTCAACTTCATCCGTAAGTTCGACGCCTCCCAGTTGGCAGCCTATCGCGTATTATAATAGGTAATAGATAAAGAGACACGGGCCTCTGTCCGGCTTTGGCCGGCGGAGGCCCGTGTTGTATAGTCGTTTTTGGGGGTACGGATTTTCTGTGGGGGTACGAAAAGTTCTCGTACGCCGGTGTTCGGTCGGATGATTTCTGTCGCAACCGGAACGGGCGATAGAAATCGTCCGGTTTTGTTCGCGTTTATCGTGTAAAAGCGTATATTTGCACTTTAAACAAAGTAGCTGATGAGGACACAGAGTGATATTATATTCGATTTTTTGAAACGGATTGCGGCCCATAACAGTCGTGAATGGTTTGCCGAACACCGCGCTGAGTACGAAGAGGCCCGGACGGTTTTCGAGCAGATGACGGAACGGCTGATTCGGCGTATCATGACATTTGACGAAAGTGTGAAACATGTGCAGGTAAAGGATTGTACCTACCGTTTTTACCGCGACACCCGCTTCTCGGAGGATAAATCGCCGTATAAGCGCCACCTCGGGGCCTACATCAACGCCCGTGGCAAAAAGTCGTTCCACGGCGGTTACTATTTCCATCTCGAACCGGGTGGGTGTATGCTGGCCGGAGGGTCGTACTGTTTGCCCGCCGATATGTTGCGGGCCGTGCGCCAGTCGGTGGTGGACGAGATAGACGAATTCCGCTCCATTGTGGAGGACGGGGAGTTCCGCCGTTACTTTCCGGTGATCGGCGAGCAGCGGCTGAAGACGGCTCCCAAGGGATTCCCCAAAGACTTTCCCTACATGGAATATCTGCGCCCGAAAGATTATTCCGTAGCCTGCTGTGTGCCGGACGATTTTTTCCGCACCGACGATTGGCTGGACCGGGCGGAGCATGTCTTCCGGGTGATGAAGCCGTACATTGATTTTGTGAATTACACCATAGATGATATGGAATAAAAACAGAGAAGATGGAGACAGGAGAAAAAGCCCCCGACGTTTTGGGGCGCAATGAGAACGGAGAAGAAATCCGTCTGGCCGACTATAAGGGCCGGAAAGTGGTGCTGTATTTTTATCCCAAGGACAGCACATCGGGCTGCACGGCCGAAGCGTGCAGCCTGCGCGACCGTTATGCCGATCTGCAGGCGGCGGGGTGCGAAGTGATCGGGGTGAGCATCGACAGCGAAGCCTCCCATCGCAAGTTTATCGAGAAGCAGGAACTGCCGTTCCCGTTGATTGCCGACACGGAGAAGCGGTTGGTGCAGGAGATGGGCGTATGGGGCGAGAAGAGCATGTACGGGCGCAAGTACATGGGTACGTTCCGCACTACGTTTATTCTGAACGAAGACGGGGTGGTGGAGCGTGTGTTCCTGCCCAAGGAAATCAAGACAAAGACACACGGTGATCAGGTGTTGGCTGCCGTGCTGAAACGCTGATACGGCGGAACGGACAAACGGGATGCGGTTCATTGCAGGATGAACCGCATCTTTTTTTTGTGTGGCGGAGACCGGAATCCGAACGTTTGCGGATAAAAAGCGGTCTTTTTTCGTAAATAAAAGACAGCCCGGCGACGAACATAGAAAAGTTTTTCGTATTTTTGTCGTGCAGGTCGCGGTGGCGACGCTGCAACTCGTTTACGAGAGCGTCTTTGTAAATTGCTTTGCTGATAGATAGAAAATCCCCAATTTTCAACTTAGGAAAACGCAAGGTGATACAACAGATACTCACGTCTTATGTGTATATACTCCGCCCCATGCCGGGATGCGGTCTACTATATCCATAAGCGTGAGGCTGTTGTTCACAGTCTGGTTTTTCGGGGTATGGGGATACCTTTCTATCACAGACTGATGGAACAAACAGCCTCACGCTTTTCGTTTACCCTATTACAAGTAACTTTATAGCCGGAGACGGAGGCTGCCCCGACACAACTTAAAAACAAAAAGAAGATGAAGAAATTTCTTTTTCTGGCAGTGATGTTGTGCTGCTCCCTGTGGGGCTTTGCACAGAAAACCGATGTGTTAATGGCTACGCTCCAGCATGGCGACCAGGTGAAGGTGTATTACGGACAAGATGCGTTCAAAGTCGCTTACGAGGCTGCTGCCGACAGCGGCGATGTAATTACGCTCAGTGCGGGAACGTTTTCTACGCCGTCTTATGTAAAGAAATCTCTGACGGTGGTTGGTGCGGGCTTCGAAACCGATGCGGATAAAGGAATTTATCCCACAATTTTGTCAAGTTATTTTCATTTTCAGCCGGGCGACTATGTGAATGAAGATGGTGAAATGGTTAAGGAAGGCATCTCGATAAACGGATCGCGTCTGGAAGGACTTTGTATACCGGGTGTGGTCATTTATGGAACTCGTAGCGCGGAGAATATTCAGTTGGTCAAGTGTAAATTGACAGGTCCTTTATCGCTCGCTGCCATCGTAAATAACTTGACTGTAC
>CAJUDC010000030.1:6572-22459 GCA_910584955.1 uncultured Paraprevotella sp.
GTCTGGCATAACATGGTCTAATTATGATATTGGCACGAATATATTGTTTATAAATTCAGTTCTTAACGGTTCTATTTCTTACTCGAATTCGCAAAGTACCCTCTTCTTTAAAAATTGCATTATGCAGTATGTACCCGGTAATTCTTATACCTATGAGAACTGTATCTTGGGCGGAGCACCCGGTAACGGCAGTGCAGTGCGCAATTGCATTCTGCTGAAGAATGGCGAAGGCACATATATCGGCGGCGAAAACTGGGCAAACAAACAATACGCCGGCATCTTTACCGAGGAAATGACCGATCTGAAATGGACAGAGGGCAAGACCTATGAGCTGAAATATCCCGATACCTACATCGGAACCGACGGCAAGCAAGTAGGATTATACGGCGGTACATACCCTTACAATCCTACGCCTTCTACTCCGCAAATCACCCGTTGCGAGATCGACAACGCTACGGCGACCGACGGCACCATTAAGGTGAAGATCACCGTAGAGGCACAGACCGAAGACTAATTTTAAACCTGAGAGCATGAAAAAATTATCAAACATACGCAGCGGGTTGCTGATTGCCGCTATGACGGTCGGCGTCGGACTTCATGCGCAAAGGGCTGGCTACGAGTATTGGTTGGACGAGGAATTCGGCAGCCGCAAGTTCGTAGCACAGTCTTTGGGTCAGGTAAGTTTCGGCGTAGACGCTTCGGCATTGACGCCGGGCATCCACCGCTTCCACTTCCGCGCTTGCGATGGCCGTGGACGCTGGAGCAGTCCGATGGCCCATTATTTTTTGCGCACTGCTTCCTCCCGCAGCGGTAACCGTATGGCGGCTTATGAGTATTGGGTGGACGAAGAGACGCCCGTGCACGGCACCATGGACGGAAATATGCTGGCGCTGACATTACCGATGGGACATCTGGTGCCGGGCGTGCACAGCCTGAAAGTGCGGCTGGCCGATGCGGTCGGACAGTGGAGTTCGCCTATGGTTCATTACTTTTTGCGTTTGTCGCCCGATCGCAGCGATAACCGGCTGACACGCTATGAGTATTGGTTGGACGACGACTATGCCGGACGGCAGACGGGTATCGCCACCGACGGTACCCTACAACTGGCAGCTGATGCGAGCCGGCTGACTTACGGCATGCACCGTTTCCAGTATCGTGTGGCGGATGCTGCGGGAAAATGGAGTGTGCCGTGTGCCGTTTACTTTGTGCGGGCGGAACCCACGCTGGCCGGCAACGAGATTACGGCCTACGAGTATTGGTTCAACGCCGGACGCACGACGCATGTAGACGTGACGCCCGCCAACCCTTTCACGGCTGATAACTTACAGATGCAGATCGGCGAAGTGTTGCCTTATGCGGTACCGGAGGATTACACAGTCGATTGGGAGACGCTGACGGCCTATTGTCCGGGCGACGTGGTGTTCGGCATCCGCTTCGGCGACCGTGCCGGACATTGGAGCGAGGCACGCACCGACACCTTTGCCTACCGCGCTCCGCAGCAACTCGACCCGCAAGCGCTGACCTTCGGCAAGGATGTCGAAGCGCTGCGCACCGAGCCGGGACGCATCCGGTGCTACACGGTGGAGGCCGTAGCGGGCGACTCGCTGTTGTGGCACACCGGCGGTCCCTGTACCGTCGATCTGTATGGTGCCGACGGCACCCGCCTGTGGCGCCGGACGTCGGCTGCCGGTCCGCTGGAAGAGAAGATGAAGGCCGAAACCGTCGGACGCCTGTACGCCTTGGTGTATCATATCGGGACGGACACCCTGCGTGTGGGGTGTGACAAACCGGTGCCTACCGCCCTGACGCAACAGACCCTCGGTTCGGGCATTCGCGTGGAGACCCGCACCGGGCAACTCGTCGTGAGCGGTGCAGCCGGAATGACCTGCACCGTAACGCACGTGCAAGGCTATGTGGCCGGCAACCGGCGCCTGACGGGCGACACGGAGACGTTTGCCTTGCGGCGCGGCGTCTATTTGGTTCGGGTGACGGACGGCGCCGCCGTAGTCAGCACCTCGAAGATTACGATTCCCTGAGCGTAGCGATTACGCTGCTTACTTAAGTCGGTCCCCTGCAGAACCTGTCGTTTTGCAGGGGATTTTTTTCGGGGATGCCCGACGCTACGTCCCGGCCCGTTCGGCCAAACTACAGACAAAACGGTGAGACGGACACATCACGCCTTGATTCGGACAGAACGCGTCACGGTTTGTACGCATCAAGTCGCGTTTTGCAGTTGAAGTCTCCGGTCTGTGGCTTTCCCCGCCGCGTCATCCGAAGTTTTCGCCGGCGGAAAGCGGTTTTTCCGTCGGCATGGTGCGCACGGGGATAAAGAAAAACCGTTTCGTTCCCCGCTGCGGGAAACGAAACGGTTTGTTTTCGGGCAGATGCGTTCCGGCGGATCCGGTGTCCGGGCTTCCGGCGGACGATAGTCGCCCGGAGGGGATTATTTCTCCACGTATTTGCGGGCCTCCTCCAATGCCTCGTTGATGTGGCTGCAAATATGTCTTTTGCCCAGCATCTCGTTGAAGCCGCTCTTTTCCAGTACCCGGTGTACGGGGTCCGTCACTCCCGACAGAATGACGTGTATGTTCTCCTTGTGGCTCATGGCACACAGGTTCGTCAGGTTGTGGATTCCGGTGGAGTCGATAAACGGCACCTTGCGCATGCGGATGATGCGCACCTTGGGCCGCTGTTTGGTTTGCAGCATCACCTCCTCGAATTTGTTGGCGATGCCGAAGAAGTACGGTCCGTTGATCTCGTACACTTCCACGCCCTCGGGGATGGACAGGTGTTCTTCGTGCAGGGTGATGTCGCTTTCTTCGTTGGGATCGATCTCGTCGGTCACCATGTTGATGTGCGTCGTCTCCGAGATACGGCGCATGAAGAGCAGACAGGCGATGACGAGACCCACCTCGATGGCGATGGTAAGGTCGAAGATCACGGTCAGCAGGAAAGTGATGAGGAGCACGGTGACGTCCGATTTCGGGTTCTTCAGCAATTCGCGGAACGTACGCCAGCCGCTCATGTTGTAGCTGACGATCACCAGCACACCCGCCAGACAGGCCATCGGGATATACTGTGCCAGCGGCATGAGCAGCAGGAAGATGAGCAGCAGCACTACCGCATGGATGATGCCCGCCACAGGCGTGCGGCCGCCGTTGTTGATGTTGGTCATGGTGCGGGCGATGGCTCCCGTGGCCGGGATGCCGCCGAAGAGGGGCGAGAGGATGTTGGCGATGCCCTGGCCCACGAGTTCCTGGTTGGAGTCGTGGCGGTCGCCGATCACGCCGTCGGCCACCGTGGCCGAAAGCAGCGATTCGATGGCCCCCAGCACGGCTATGGTGATGGCCGGTGAGATCAGGCGTTTCACCGTCTCCCAGTTTATATCCGGTACGTTCATGTCCGGCAGCTCGGAACGGATGGCAAAACGGTCGCCGATGGTTTCGATGGTGGTAATGCCGCAAAACTGTTTCAGCAGATAGGCGGCCACGGTCATGATGATGATGGCGATGAGCGATCCCGGTATGCGGCGGCTCACCTTCGGGGAAAGGGCGATGATGACCACGCTCAGTATACCCACGCCTGCCGACCACGGTTCGACGGTACCGAAGTGGCGGAAGTAGACGATCCACTTCTCGATGAAGTCGGCCGGCACCTGTGCGATGCTCAGGCCCAGCAGGTCTTTTACCTGGGTGGTGAAGATGGTGACGGCAATACCGCTGGTGAATCCCACCACAATGGGATAAGGAATATACTTGATGATGGTGCCCAGATGGAAAATGCCCAGCAGGACGAGGAATATGCCTGCCAGAATGGTGGCGATAAGCAGACCCGTCTCGCCGTATTGCTGGATGATGCCGTAGATGATCACGATGAAGGCACCGGTGGGTCCGCCGATCTGCACCCGGCTGCCGCCGAACAGGGAGATGGCGAAACCGGCGACGACGGCTGTGATAATGCCTTTCTCCGGGGTCACTCCCGAGGCGATACCGAAAGCTATGGCCAGTGGCAGAGCCACGATGCCTACGATGATACCCGCCATGAGGTCGGCCGTGAAGGTGGCCTTCGAGTACGTCTGTAAATCCCGGACGAGTTTGGGTTTAAATACAAATCCTTTCATAAAATACTGTCTTGTTTGTGTTATGATGGTTTAATGGGTGCAAAGTTACAAAAAAAGTAACGTAATGTTAATATTTCTATACCAATTTGTAAAAATGGGAAGGAGGAAGGGCTTTACAAGGCCTTTTCGGGAGAAAATACGAGGTTCTCATTAAAATTTGTTTATCTTTGTGCATCAAATTAAATGTATTAATCTTAAAAATCGTATTTTATGTTCGAGGGACAACCTAAGGGCCTATATGCCCTGGCACTGGCAAACACGGGAGAGCGCTTCGGCTACTACACCATGCTTGCCATTTTCGTATTGTTTTTGCAAGCCCAATACGGCTACACGGTAGCCGAAGCGGGACAGATCTACGGCGGCTTCCTGGCCTTTACTTATTTTTGTCCGCTGGTGGGCGGTTTCCTGGCCGACCGGTTCGGCTACGGGAAGATGGTGACGCTGGGTATTTTCGTCATGTTCCTGGGCTACCTGTTGCTGGCCGCACCGATGGGAGGAAGCGCCGCAGGAAAGGCCATGATTTTCGGTGCTTTGGCGCTGATTGCCGTCGGAACGGGTCTGTTCAAGGGAAACCTGCAGGTGATGGTGGGCAATCTGTATGACGCTCCCCAGCTTCAGGGCAAGCGCGATTCCGCTTTCAGTCTGTTTTATATGGCGATCAACATCGGCGCGTTGTTTGCACCGACGGCTGCTACCAAGGTGACCAATTACGTGTTGGGGGCCAACGGCTTCACCTATAATCCCCGCATCCCGGAGTTGGCCCACCAGTATCTGGACCGTCCGCAGGGAATGACTCCCGAGGCTTACAGGCTGTTGGAAGAAGCGATGGGCGAGCAAGGGTTTGTAGGCGATCTGACCGCATTCTGCACCACGTATATAGACCGCTTGTCCGAGGCTTATCACTACGGTTTCGGGGTGGCCTGCCTTTCGTTGGTGGTTTCCGTAGCCATTTATTACGCTTTCCGCTCCTCCTTCAAGCACGCTGACTACAATGCCAAGACGGCTCCCGCCCAGGTGCAGGCGGAAGTGCTTACGCCGGCCGAAACGAGGGCCCGCGTGGTGGCGTTGCTGCTTGTGTTCGCTGTGGTGATTTTCTTCTGGATGTCGTTCCACCAGAACGGCTTGACGATGACTACTTTCGCGCAGAACTATACCCAGGGGCGGGCGGACGGTCTGAATGTGATGAGTTTCGACGTGCTCAATCTTGTGTTGATCGTGTTGTGTGTCTACGGTGCCTTCGGTATCGTTCAGAACGGAGGCGGCAAGGGACGGCTCATCGCTTGGGTGATGACGGCTGTCGGCGTGGCCGGTCTGGCGGCGCAATACGCTACGAAGCCGGCGGAAATCGAGGTTCAGCCGCAGATGTTCCAGCAGTTTAACCCGTTCTTCGTGGTGGCGCTTACTCCGTTCTCGCTGGCTATCTTCAGCTATCTGGGCAAACGCGGCAAGGAACCCTCGGCTCCCCGCAAGATCGGGCTGGGCATGTTGGTTGCCGCCTTGGGTTTCTGCATATTGACGGCTGTCTCGTTCGGCATGCCCTCGCCTGCGGCTCTTAAGGAAGGTGCCACGGCTACGTTGGTATCGCCCAACTGGCTGATCTCCACCTACCTGGTGCTTACGTTTGCCGAACTGTTGCTTTCGCCGATGGGAATCTCGTTTGTGAGCAAGGTGGCGCCTCCGAAACTGAAAGGTACCATGATGGGCGGTTGGTTTGCAGCCACGGCCATCGGTAACTACCTGACGTCCGTTCCCGCTCTGTTGTGGGATAAAGTGGAATTGTGGATGGTATGGGCGGTGCTCATCGTGCTGTGCCTGCTGTCGGCCCTGTTTATTTTCTCGTTGATGAAGCGATTGGAAAAAGTGGCCTGATTCGTTCGGGAATTGTCCCGGCTATTCGATAAAGAGTGCTACCGGTTCTTGATGAATACCGGTAGCACTCTTCTTCTATATATAATAGGTGTAAACCGTCCGTTTCAGTCCTCCTGCCAGATGTCGGCCATCGGTTTGCGCGTTTTTTCCGGTATCTCGTCTGTGGCGGGATAGCCGATAGGGATGATCACGCTCGGTTCCGTATGTTCCGGTAGCCGGAACAACTCTTTGCACAGTTGCACGCGGAAATTGCACACCCAGCAGGTGCCCAGGCCCTGCTCGGCCGCAGCCAGGCAGAGATGTTCCACGGCAATGGCAATGTCAATGTCCGCATGGTTCAGGCCGTCGTAGCGGCGGGTCCAGGCCTCTTCGGTGTTTTTGCACACCAGAATGTAGGCCGGTGCCTCGCGAAACCAGTCGCGGTCGTAGCATTGTTGCAGCTTGTCGCGTTCTTCCGGCTGCGTGACGAGGCGGAATTGCCAGGGTTGCCGGTTGACGGCCGAGGGCGCCAGGCGGACACATTCTTTTATATACTCCAGTTTTTCGGCCGGAATGTTGTCCGGCCGGTAGGCCCGCACCGAGTAACGGGTCCTGCACAGTTCTTTAAAATTCATGGTGCGAAAATATTTGTGAATTGATGATCTGCCGGCAAAATTAACGAATATATAAGTCTTCTTATCATTGTTTGGCTTAAAAAGAATGCACAGCACCTAAAATAATGAAAAACACCGATTTTTTCTTTGTATTTCGTGATTCGGAACCGGGGAATGCGCTATATTTGCCGGTAAGGAAAACAAAAAATGAAAGGCTATGGGACTTGATGAACTGACAAGCGAATTTAAGGCGGAACTTCTGCGGAAGATCCGTTACACGGTAGTGCCGCAAGTGCGCCGTGTGGCGGTGGAAGGGGCGAGAGACGGCCGGACGGAAACGAAAGTGCTGTATATGGCCTATCGCGATTCGGCGGAGCAGACACACGATTACGATGCGCTCTCTTACGAAGAGCTGATGGCTCACCCCGATTATGTAGACAACGCCTTTTACCGCATGTGTGAGGATATTCATCGAAACACCGGCCTGGAGATTGAGTAAAAAGATTGTGAAACCACAAAAAAAGGACGACTATGTTAGTAAATTCTTTAATTGTATCAACGATGACAGCCGTGTTCACCCTGCCGCCACTTCCTTATACGACGGATGCTTTGGCGCCGGTTATCAGCAAGCAGACGGTGGAACTGCATTACGGCAAGCATCTTCAGACGTATGTGAACCAGTTGAACGCACTGGTGCCGGGCACGGAGTTCGAGAAAATGCCGCTGGAAGAGATTGTTGTAAAAGCACCCGCAGGACCGATTTTCAATAATGCCGGTCAGGTGCTCAACCATACGCTCTATTTTGAGCAGTTCCGTCCGCTGGCTTCCGACAAACCGGCTGCTCCGAGCGGAAAGTTGGCCGAGGCCATTGACGAGGCGTTCGGAAGTTTTGAGGAGATGAAGACCAAGCTGAACACGGCTTCCGCCTCGCTGTTCGGTTCGGGGTGGGCATGGCTGGCGCAGGACTCCGGCGGGAAACTCACCATCTTGCAGTGTCCCAATGCCGACAATCCCGTGCGTCACGGCATGGTGCCGCTCATCGGAATCGACGTCTGGGAACATGCTTACTATCTCGATTATCAGAACCGGCGTATCGACCACGTGGCCGATGTATGGAATCTGATAGACTGGGATGTGGTGGCTTCCCGAATGAAATAGGCGTTTTGCCGACAGAAAAGGAAGCGGCTTTCCGTAACGGGAAAAGCCGCTTCCTTTTGGTTTGTCGGGGCGTGGCTCACCGTTGCACGACGTGCCCTGCAAGGGAGGGGAAATATCATGCCGGTCCCTTTTTCACACGGGGCATACTGCGTGAGAAAGGGACTTGGGTTACGGACAAACGCGCTCCAGCCTCCTGTTTTATGTGTTCTAGGAGACGTCTTGATAATATTTTGCGAACTTGAAAAGCCGGGGGAGGAAAGGCGGCTTGCAAAGTCTGGTGCGGTTTCTTGGAGAACCAGCAGAAAAGGCGTATCTTTGCGTAAGATAATATCGCTGTAATTTCATCTGATCGTATGATTTCCTCCGCAAGAAAACACAACAAGGCCGTCTATGTGGCCCTTCTTTTCGTATTGACTTTTTTTCTGTTGATGGACTACGTGCCCGTTTTGCGCCCGTATTCCCGATGGGTGACGCCTCCCGTGGCCCTGTTTGCCGGACTGGCTTTTGCCTTGTCGTTAGGGCAGGCGTATCCTGTCTTTAACAAGAAAGTTTCCAAGTATCTGCTTCAATATTCCGTGGTGGGACTGGGATTCGGTATGAATCTGCAGGAATCGCTGGCCTCCGGTAAGGAAGGTATGGAATTTACGGTTATATCCGTGGTCGGTACGATGCTGGTGGGAATGTTTCTCGGCCGTAAAGTGCTGAAAGTGGATCGGGATACTTCCTATCTGATCAGTTCCGGTACGGCTATTTGCGGAGGCAGTGCCATTGCAGCTGTGGGGCCGGTGCTGAAGGCCAAGGATTGCGATATGTCTGTAGCCCTGGCCACGGTGTTTGTGCTCAATGCTATAGCTCTGTTTGTTTTTCCGGTGATGGGACACGGTCTGGGGCTGGACCAACAGCAGTTCGGTACTTGGGCGGCCATCGCCATTCACGACACGAGTTCGGTGGTGGGAGCCGGGGCGGCCTACGGCGACGAGGCGCTGAAGGTGGCCACCACCATCAAGCTTACCCGCGCTTTGTGGATCATACCGCTGGCCCTGGTCACCTCGGTGATTTATAAAGGTGACGGAAAGAAAATCAGTGTGCCCTGGTTTATCCTGTATTTTATTATGGCTATCGTGCTCAACACGTATGTACTCGACGGAGTGCCCCGCCTGGGGGAATGCGTGTCGGGACTGGCCCGGAAGGGACTGGTCATTACCATGTTCTTTATCGGGGCATCGCTCTCTGTGGATGTGCTTCGCCGGGTAGGCGTGCGTCCGTTGGTGCAGGGAGTGTTGCTTTGGGTGGTGATCAGCGTCGGTTCATTGGCTTATATTCTAATTAAATAAGGAGAAGATATGAATGGTTTGAGAAGTCTGTTTCTGAGTGCTGCCTGCCTGCTGGCTCTGACGCTTGCGGCGCAGCCTGCCGAATTCCGTCCGGGAGAGGAATGGCCGGACACGAACGGTGAGCACATTAATGCGCACGGTGGTGCGGTGTTGTTTCATGAGGGAGTGTATTATTGGTACGGCGAGAACCGTCCCGACCGTGGCTTCACGACGGAAGTCGGTGTGGAAGTGTATTCCTCCACCGACCTGTACCGGTGGAAAGACGAGGGAGTAGCCTTGGCGGTGTCGGCGGAAGAAGGCAGTCCGATAGAGAAAGGGTGTATTATGGAGCGTCCCAAAGTGGTATACAATCCGAAGACCCGTCAGTTCGTCATGCTTTTCCATCTGGAACTGAAAGGGCGCGGTTATGAGGCGGCCCGGGTGGGATTTGCCGTGAGCGACAGCCCCACGGGGCCTTTCCGTTTCCTGCGTTCGCTACGCCCGAATGCGGGCCGCTGGCCGGTGGAGTTCAAGCGGGCCGATGTGCGGTGCGCAGAGAAACAGAATCCCGCCGACTATAAAGATTGGTGGACACCGGAATGGCGCACGGCTATCGAGAAGGGCATGTTTACGGCTCGCGATCGCAAAGGCGGGCAGATGAGCCGCGACATGACGGTGTATGTGGACGATGACGGGAAAGCTTATCATATATTCTCTTCCGAAGATAACCTGACGCTCCATTTGGCCGAACTGACCGATGATTTTCTGGATTATACGGGCCGGTATACACGTATCGCCCCCGGTGGACAGAACGAAGCGCCCACGGTGTTCAAACGAAACGGGATGTACTGGCTGATAACCAGCGGCTGTACGGGTTGGGCGCCCAATCAGGCGCGGATGTTCTGCGCTCCGTCGCTGTGGGGGCCCTGGAAGCAGTTGCCTTCGCCGTTTGAAGGGGAGGGAGCGGAACGTACGTTCGGCGGTCAAGGTACGTACGTGCTGAAAGTACCGGGACATACCGACGGTTTTGTTTTCATGGCCGATGTGTGGAATCCTAGCCATCTGCGCCGTTCGCGTCATATCTGGTTGCCGATAGCGTTTCGTGCCGACGGCACGCCGTTTATTCCCTGGCGCGACCGCTGGACGCTGGAGGATCTGAAATAAAACGGTTCCCGATGTGCCGGAGCGCGTTGTCGGACGTTGCTTCGGGGGCTTTAGGGTGGAGATACAAACCGGCCCGCCAACCGCAAAGAGGCTTTCTCATTGCAGGTTGGCGGGCCGATTTTGTGAGGCCGTTTCCATCCGAAGGGTAACGGACGGTCGTCTTATTTGCGCAGATTCTGCAGCCGCTCTGTCATTTTTTTTAGGACGGTCGGATCGCACGGTCCGTCAAGTATCCGACGGGCTTCTTTGAGCAGTTCGTCGCGTTGTGACAGTTGTTTCAGTGTCAGCGTTGGCACAGGCATCTGTTCGGTTCGGCGCATGGCGATGTTCAGTGCCGACCATGCCTCCAGCCGTTCGCGTTCGGCTTTTGTGATGTGCATCACCGACCCGTGACGCGGGGTAAAGTCGCCGTGTGTAGGGGTGTTCTGCACGAATGTGAAGTTCTTCAGATCGCTGCTTTTACAGAACTGGTAGTACCCTTTCGCATAGCAATCGTACATCAGAACGTATTCATCGGAATGAATGAGCGGGAAGACGCTGGACCCTTCTACGGGGAATTCACCGGGCTTGTGGATGTGCTTGTACTCCACGGTGTACGGGCCTGTCAGGCGCTTGCTTGTAGCCCTCATCACCCCTTGCCGGGTGTGGAACTCGTGGTTGACGGTCGGCAAGCCCTCGTCCTTAAAGAAGAGTACGAATTCCTTTTCCTTGGGGTTGTAGACAATGTCACCGTCTATCGAGGCCGTGCCGAAGTCCAGCAGCAGGCGCGGTTCGGTGATGTCGGTGAAGTCCTCGTTGGCGTATGAGTAAAACAGTTTGAAATAAGGCTGGAAGCGGTCGCCTACGGGGTACTCCCAGTCGTGGCGGCCTATGGAATAGTAGATCATGTACTTCTTCGCCTCCTCGTCCCAGATGGTCTGCGGCGCCCATACGGCATGCAGATTCTTGCGGTCGAACCCCGGCAGATTCGGAAAGCGTGTCGGGAAGTCGATGGCTGTGTGTTGCCAGTGAATCAGGTCGGTGCTCTTCATCAGAATCAGTCCGTCGTTGCTCTGCCAGCCTTCGTCCGAGCGCATGTCTGTCAGTACCATATAGAATGTTTTCCCGTCCTGTGCCCGCATGATGTGCGGGTCGCGTATGCTTTTCTTCAAGGCGATGCTGTCCGATGCGATGACCGGGCGCCCTTCGTTGAGCGAGGTGTAATTGAATCCGTCGTCGCTCAGTGCGTAGCGGATTTGTTCGCCGTCGGGAGAGTTGTTGGAGAAGAAGGCAAACAGGTAGCTGCTGTACGGAGTTGGCGATGCGGTCTCCTGTGCTTTCAATTGCGGAACGGCTGCCGACAGCAGGCCGATCAGGATAGCTTTGGTTACGTCTGTTCTTTTCATGATATAAAAGTATGTTTAGGTTTATCTTGGGGAGAGGTGACCGCCCCGTGTGTCTGTGGCGGCGGTGCTTACAGCAGGTGACCGAACAGATGGCGGAATTCTTTCTCGAAATTAGGCGTGAAGAGGTGCTGTCCGAAGCCGGCTTTCACCTCCGCCATCGTCCAGAAACGCCCGCCGTCGGTTTCGCTGCTGGGGCGGATGATGCCGTCGTAGGTACACCGGTGCGGAAAGACCAGCTCGCGTTCGCGCTCGGACTCGAACACATACGGGGGCAAGGCTTCGGGCACAAACTTCTCGATGCCCAGCTCCTCCCGTGTCTCCCGGCGCAAGGCCTGTTCCACGTTTTCGCCCAGGTCGATGTGTCCTCCTACGGCTGTGTCCCATTTCCCGGGCTGGATGTCTTTCCAGAGCGGTCTTCGTTGCAGATAGATGTCCCCTTGGCCGTTGAATACATGCAGATGCACCACCGGGTGCAGCAGTCGGCTTCCGTTGTGGCATTCCCTGCGGGTGGCTGCCCCGGTGATATGTCCGTCTTCGTCTACGAGTGGGAGCCTCTCTTCGCCGTTGTCATGTTGAATAGCTGTCATAGGTATGCGGTTTAAGGAATAAGTAGGGAACTGTCGCCGTAACTCAGGAACCGGAACCCGTGTTCCAGCGCATAGGAATAAATGTCGCGCCAGCGCTCACCGCCGACGAATGCTGACACCAGCAGCAGCAAGGTGCTTTGCGGTTGGTGGAAATTCGTCACCATCATCTGTACGATGTGGTATTCATAACCCGGTGCGATGATAATCTGCGTGCTGGTGTGCAGGGCATGCAGTTCGTTGCGCTCCATATAGTCCAGTAAGTTATGTAAGGCTTGCAGGGTAGTGAGTGCTTCGGGGCAGCCGTTGTCGGCCGTTCCTGCCGGACGGGTGCGTCCGGCATATTCGTAAGGCATCCATTGGGGCACGTGCAAGTCGGCTTCGCAGGCGTCGGGCCGTTCGTTCAGGATCACCCCCATGTAATACAGGCTTTCCAGGGTACGTACCGAAGTGGTGCCCACAGCGATGCACCGCCCTCCGTGGGCGATGAGTTTTTCAATGCAGCTGCGCGGCACGCATACGTACTCCGTGTGCATGTCGTGGCCGGCGATCTCTTCGCTTTTTACGGGCTTGAATGTGCCGGCTCCTACGTGCAGCGTCAGTTCTTCGCGCTCGATGCCGTGTTCGTCCAGTGCCCGCAGCACGCGGTCGGTAAAATGAAGACCGGCGGTCGGCGCCGCCACGCTGCCTTTGATTTTCGAGTAAACCGTCTGATAGGTCGTCTTGTCGCTTTCCTGTGTCTCGCGGTTCAGATAAGGCGGGATGGGCAGTTCGCCGGCGGCTTCCAACACCTCGGCAAAGGTCAGGGTCTCATCGTCCCATTCAAAGTTGATGCAATGGCTCGTAGAGCGGCATTCACCCCGTGTGGCAGTCAGTGTCACCTGGCGGTCGCCGACGGTGAGCACCCGCTGCAACGGGCCGCTTTTCCATTTCTTCAAGTTGCCTACCAGACACAGCCAACTGCATTGCCGGGTCTGCTGAAACATCAGGGCATAGTCGGCCGGTTGCAGCGGTTCCAGGCAAAACACTTCGATGAGCGCTCCCGTTTCTTTACGGAAATGCAGTCGGGCCTGTATGACACGTGTGTTATTGAACACCATCAACGCACCTTTCGGCAGATACGACGGGAGGGCGGTGAAAGTGTCGTGGCTGATGGCGCCTTGCCGGTATACCAGTAATTGGGAACCGTCGCGGTCGGGTAGCGGGAACTTGGCGATACGTTCGTCGGGAAGCTCGTAATTGAAGTTTTTTATTTGGATATGTTTGGTATCTTCCATGCGGAAAAATGAGTTATTTTCATGCAAAATTAGCTATCTTTGCGCATAGAAAAAAGTAAAATCATGAAAATAGGAGATAAAGTTCGCTTTTTAAGCGAAGTGGGAGGAGGCACGGTAATCGGTTTTCAGGCCAAGGATATTGTGCTGGTGCGCGATGAGGACGGATTTGACATTCCCATGCTGATGCGGGAGTGTGTAGTGATTGAGACCGACGATTATAACATCGCCAAAGTGAATACGGGCGAGCGCGGCAAGATGGCCGGTTCGTACGGAAGCGGTTTCAACGGCGGGGGTAAGCCCAGCGGACGTTTCCGGTCGGAAAAACCGGATACCTATGTGCATGCTTTTGATGACGATGAAGACGATAAACCCGTTACCTTCAAGCCTCGGCCTGCGGAGCGGCGCGAGGGTGAAAAGTTGAATGTATGCCTGGCGTTTGTGTCGATGAATCCCAAGGAGATGACTTCTACTTCTTTTGAGGCTTATCTGGTGAACGACAGCAATTATTTTCTCAGTTTTGTTTATCTGAGTGCCGAAGGCGCCAGCTGGAAAGCACGGTTCCAGGGTACGGTGGAGCCGAACACCAAACTGTTTATCGAGGAGTTCGACCGCTCGATGCTGAACGATATGGAGCGCGTATGCCTGCAATGTCTGGCTTATAAGCAGGACAAGACGTTCCTGCTCAAACCGGCCGTGAGCGTGGAGCTTCGGATTGATCCGGTAAAGTTCTACAAACTCCATACGTTTCAGCCCAATGACTTTTTCGAGGAGCCGGCATTGATTTATGACATTGTGAAGGACGACGTGCCTGCCCGTCAGGTATTTGTGAATGCGGAGCAACTGCAAGAAGCTCTTTTGAAGAAAAAGAGCGACGAACGGGGCCCTCGTCCCGCCCGTAAACCGACACCGGAAAAAGAGCTGCTGGAGGTGGATCTGCACATCAACGAACTGCTGGACAATACCGCCGGACTAAGCAACTCCGACATGCTGGAGGTGCAACTCAAAACGTTCCGCCGTGTGATGGACGAGAATTTGTCGAAGAAAGGCCGTAAGATTGTCTTTATCCACGGCAAGGGTGAGGGCGTACTGCGTAATGCCCTTATCAAGGAGTTGAAACACAAATATAAAGGGTGTCTGTATCAGGACGCGTCGTTCCGCGAATACGGCTTCGGGGCTACACTGGTCACTATTCACTGATGCAGCCCATCGTTGGGGAAGCGACGAGATAACGGGATGTATATTCCTTTTTATTGAACCGGGCGCCACGTTTTTGCGTGGCGCCCGGTTTTTTTATCCGTAGAGTTCGCTTCGTTTGTGGAGTTTATACAATAGGAGAGTATGACATACGCACGGTGTGTGCGGATGTCCGTGGAACGAGCACTGCCGGGCAACGGCAGGTTGCGATGCGGACCGGGGCGTTATCGTTCTCCCGTGTAGGTGAAGTCTCAGAGTGACAAGGTCAGTTCCACGGGACAGTGGTCGGAACCCAGCACTTCGTTGTGGATGGCGGCGCCCGTCATGTGCTCGGCAGCCAGCCGGTTCGATACCAGAAAATAGTCGATGCGCCAGCCGGCGTTTTTCTCCCGGGCCCGGAACCGGTATGACCACCACGAATATGCTCCTTCCAGATCGGGATGGAAAAACCGGAAACTGTCGGTGAATCCTGCGGCCAGGGTTTGCCGGAACTGTTCCCGTTCTTCGTCGGTGAACCCCGCATTGCGCCGGTTTGCTTTCGGATTTTTCAGGTCGATCTCTTCGTGTGCCACGTTCAGGTCGCCGCACACGATCACCGGTTTGCGGGCGTCCAGTTCCAGCAGATAGCGGCGGAAGTCCTGCTCCCATTTCATGCGGTAATCCAACCGCCGAAGCTCGTCCTGCGAATTCGGTACATATACCGTTACCAGGAAAAATGCCGGCATCTCCAGGGTGATTACCCTTCCTTCGTGGTCGTGTTCCTCTATGCCCATACCGTAAGTCACCGAAAGAGGCTCATGGCGTGTGAAGATGGCCGTGCCCGAATATCCTTTCTTTTCGGCATAGTTCCAGTAAGAGGTGTAGCCCTCAAAAGCCATGTCCAGCTGTCCGGCCTGCATCTTGGTCTCCTGCAGGCAGAAAAAGTCGGCATCGAGCCGGATGAATATGTCGCGGAAACCTTTGCCGTCGCAGGCCCGCAATCCGTTTACGTTCCAGGATATGAATTTCATGTTGTTGTTATTTGGTACAAATAATGTTGCCTACTGTGTATATATAGGTGTTACACTATGCAAATGTATGGAATAGTTGGCGTTTGTGCAATATGAAGGTTTTCTTTTTAGGTATGGTTGTAAGGAATGGATTTTTTTGCAACTCTGATTTTTCTGTTTGCTAGTTAGTACATAATTTTTATTGGAATAAATGGGGAAAATATGTATATCGTAATTATAA